>JAIVGW010000397.1:0-3739 GCA_020201415.1 Lentisphaerota bacterium | reverse complement strand
CGTATTGCGATGGCAGCCGACTATGGTCTCCGCCGGAATCTCTGGAATCTTTATGCCCGCAGCGGCGATCGTGGCTATCTTGAGTTTGGCACGCGTTTCAACCGTTACCTCGGTGACTGGGAAATGTGCCACTGGACTGAGGGTGAAGAATACAGGGGTGCGCTGGCTTTCCGGTTCGGTAATGGGCGCGAAAATGCTCCGCTTCGCTGGGGGGATTACAATGCATTGTTTACACTGCCGACAACATACAACTGGTTGTTGGAGCATTATTTCACCGGTGACGAGTACGTGCGGGACCTGATGCGGATGAACGCCGCGGCAATCCGGGAGCATTGGGACGGCGAAAACCTCTGGCCCCATGGTCTCCCGTCTCTGGATACCGTGATCACGGCCTATACCATGGACTGGGACGAGGAACTCCTCCGTCTGATGCAGCCCGTCATTCATGAGCTTGTGGATCCGGACGCGTCCAATGGCATAAATGATGAAAGTCAACGATTCGGTGCGTTATACAAGGTTGATCGCAAGATGGTGGTTTTGTATAACTACTATCGCGCCACGGGCGATGAAAAGGTCCGGCAGGCGTTTCTAAAGGCGGTGGACTACAAGTATCGCTTTCACCGGATGCGGGGCGCGTTCAGTGGCCAGGCTTATCCCAGTTTTCTGTTCGCCATCGCCTACAAATGGACCGGTAATCCCAAATATCTGTGCGTTGTGAACGACCTGCTCGAACAACACCGGAGTGGAGGACGCGCGACGATCCATACCCAGATGAATCCATTATTCGGCGCGCCGATGGCGCTGGCCGTCATAGCCGAAGCGGAAGGTCCGATCGAGCCGTTTCCCGTTCTCAGCTACGATCAGGATGAGGAAATAGGCGCAATTATTTTCCGTAAGGGCGCGGGCCGGGCCGTGGAAATGGGGCTGTACCTGCGTCTGGCTCAACAGGAGGATGAAGACGCAGATCCGCAAGTGTATGTCGATCAGGCCGGCGCGGAAGTTGCAATCGAAATGGAGACTGAAAAAGCGTTCCGCACCCATTATGAAAGCCGGCGGGATATGCGCGGGCGGCATGTTCGCCTTACGGTTCCTGCTCAATTGCCGGAAGGTGAATATCGACTGCGGTTTTTAAATGCGCAACGGGTGGTGTTGCTGGATGCGGATGCCGATAATGTGCGGTTGGTTGAAACAAAGGGAAACTGATATGATAAATAGATCATTTGTAATTCACGACAGAATGTTAAGTCTTAAACTCCGCATCGTGGATCATAAAGGGCGGGAAATCCCATCACAGATAGATGTGGTTTCCAAATGGTTTGACGGCAGCATCCGCTGGGCGCTGGCCGGGTTTACCGCCAGTCCCCAGGGGCAATACCGGGTCGAGTTCGGCCCGGACGTGTCGCGTCAGGCGCCGTCCCGGCCATTGCGGGTCGAAGAACAGGATGGACGGTTAACAATCGATACCGGCGTCGCGGTATATGAATTTCTGCCGGACCGCCTGCTGCCGGAAACCGCCCGCATGGCTGATACCGTTATCCTGGCCGAATCCGGCGATGGCGCCTATCTGCTGGACAATCAAGGGCAGTTGGCACGGGTGGCGGGGGCTCGGGCTGAAATCACGACTGAAATTATCAAGCAAGGTCCGGCGCGGACGGTCGTCCGGCGTGATGGCTGGTATGTCACCGATGACGGGCAGCGCACGGCACGCGCCAAGGTCTGGTTTTATTTCGCCGCCGGCAGTCCGCATGTCAAGGTTACGCATACTCTGCTATTTACCGAAGACACCAATGATCTCTGGGTGCGCGACTACGGCCTCGAATTCCGTGTGCCGGAAGCCCCTGCGCAGGTATCATTTGCTTATCGGGATGCGGAAGCCATTGAAAAAACCAGCGCGGTGGTTGGTATCCGCGATTGGGAACAGGTCAGTCAGGAACAAAAGCAGGCATTCCGGGATATGTTTTCGGGCGCTAAAAACCGGGATTGGAAGGTTTTTGACATTGCACCGGAAAATGGGGAGGTATATATGCTGCAGGATATATACCCGCATTTCCTGGAGCGTGATTGCCGCGCGGTGATCGGGAGTAGTGGCGCAGGCATTCTGCAACAGCCTTCAGATGGTTTCTGGGTGGAACCCTGGGAAAAAATCATTGATGTGGTCGGCGATTGGGGCGCTGCTAGTTACCGGAACCATGGGTTGACGGTAGTGCTGCCATGGCTGGCTCAGCAGTTTCCCAAGGAAATCGCCTTTGGCCCCCGGGGCGCCCGGGTGGCGCTCTGGTCCGGCCGCAGCGCGCGCGAACTTGACTTGCGCGTACTGACCTTGATCAGGGAATATTGGCAGACCTGGATCACCGAGGGCGATCGCGCCCGCCGTCTGGGCGGGCTTGAGGGCCTGGCGGCCATGCCCAGCAACGCCCGGGGCAGTTCGCGGACGCATGATGTATGGCTGATGCCGCACACCGGCCGGGATGACCGGCCGGCCATCAGCGCCCGCGCGGCGGCGGCTTCCAATCCGCCGCTGCTGCTGGCTGATCCGCAATGGCTGGCGGCTACCGAGGCCATTGGATGGCCCATGCAGCCCCGGGACGAGGTGCGGTTCGCCGCAGAGGAAAAAGTTATTTCGGAGTTCTGGGAGTCGATGTTGGAAAGCTATGTCCAGTTGCGACACACCGGGGTGATTGACTGGGGAAAAAACCACGGCTTGGGACATGCCCACAAGCCGTTGTATCGCGTGGCGAGTCTGGCGGACTACAACCTTGGCCTTTATGTCTGGAACCTTTATGCCCGCAGCGGCGACCGGCGCTACTGGGAATACGGCTCCCGGTTCAATCGTTTTGCCGGCTCCTGGGCGTTCAGTCAATTGACTTACGGAGAAAAATTCGCGGGTGGATATGCCAACCGTCCTTCCAACATGACAGCCTCACCGCTTTACTGGGATGGCATAAGTGTGCTGTTCTCGCATGTCAGCCGGCCCAAGTGCATGTATCTGGACTACTGCCTGAATGGCGATGAATATTTGATGGATTTGCTCCGGATGAATGGCGCGGCGATCCGGGAGCGCTGGGACGGCGAAACCCTGTGGCCGCATGGGCCGCCCAGCCTCAACAACCTGACCCTCCATTATGAAATAGGGAAGGATGAACAGTTGGGTGAAAAAATCCGCCACGTGGTGCACGGCCTGATCAACCTGGATAATCCAAATGGATTTGAAGACGAATCGGAGAATGCCAGGTTTGGCGCACTCTACAAGGATGACCGCAACATCATGGTGCTTTACGCCTACTACCGGGCCTCGGGCGATGAATTGGCCCGGCAGGCCATATTAAAGGCGTTGGACTACAAGTACCGGTTTTTCCTGATCCGGGGGCCATTCTCGGGGCAGACTTATGCGGCCTTCATCTTTGCCGTCGGTTATCAATGGACCGGCAACCGGAATTACCTGCGCGTCATCCACCAAATGGTCGAGACGGCCAAAAACATGGAGACAGTGCCGGGTAATGTTCAAAGAAATCAATTTGTGACCGTGGGGCTGCCGACCGCGCTGGCTTTCCTCAAGGATCAGGATGAGGCAATCCCGCCTTATCCCCTGGCCGGGTTCAACGATGAGCGGCATTTTTACAAGATCCGGCTGCCCGATGAGAATTACCGGGAACACCCGGCGCCCATCCTGTTCACCAAGCCCGCCGACCAACCGGTGCATCTTAACCTTTTCCTGCGTCTAACCGATGAGGTGGATCAG
>JAIVGW010000154.1 GCA_020201415.1 Lentisphaerota bacterium | reverse complement strand
GGCCCGCCGGTCACCCGGAAGACTGCTGCCGCGGTTTGTGAGGCTGCCGCCGCGGATCACGCGCACGGTCCCCGCCGCCGGGCCGATCGGGTCTGTCTGTGGTCCCGCCGGATAGGGCGCCCACCAATCGCCACACCACTCCCGGACCAACTCACCCATGCCGCTGAGTCCCAGATCCATGTGGCAACGCGCGGCGCATTCCCACTCCGCCTCCGTCGGCAGACGGTATGGCCGGCCCTCTGCCTCGCTCCACCACCGACAGAACGCGACGGCATCGTCCCAGGTCACGCACTCGACCGGCTCGTCCGTCCGCCAGGTCAGCCCGCGCTGCTCGACTACCTGGCGATGCGCGGGCCGGAAACATGCATACTGCCCATTCGTCACCGGCATTGCGGACAGGCCGAACGGATAGGTGATCGTCACCTCATGCGCCGGCGCTTCATCCCAATGGGAACGATCATCCGGATCTTCCGAACTCATTTTAAGACAATCCTCCCCGAGTATAACCCCCATGGGAAAAGTCCGCGGCTCGATGGCCGCCAGTTTCATGGAAATCGCCGTTGGCTTCATTATATCTCCAATTTTTTTGTTCATCACGTCTCGTCCAGTCTAACCCATCTCAATCATCTCAACAATCTTCTTTCAGAATACTATAAACGCGCCCGGCTTTCAAAAGCCACACACCGGGCTCACTCGCTCCCTGACGACGCGGAACGACTGGCAACCGCTCGGCGATCTTCCGCGGCATGAAAACGCATCGAGTACAGATCCGCTTCCTGCATGACAAAGCGCAAACGGACCGGTTGACCGGAAAGTTCCGACAAATCAGCCGGATTCTCCCAGACCACGGCTCGCTCAAGATGATCGCCGATCAGCGGAATGCAGTCATCCAGCCCGAAGCCCGGTATAATTTGGCCGTTGGATGTTTGCAATTCCACCAGACAATGACCCGCTGCCGCGGTGCTGTAGTTCAACACTAAACTATCGCCTTGAAAAACCAGCGGCTTGGTCACCATTTCCCCGGGGGCCGACCCGGCGTGGATGGAAATGAAACCATCCGTACGCAGCGTGTAACGGTGTCCGCTCACGGCATGGTAGATGGACATCTCAGCAGGACCGGTGGGAACCACATTCAGGGCCGCGTAGTTGGCCCGGTTGCCCCAACGTTCAGAATCAAGCCCGGGACGGATAAAAGCCTCGGTAAAAAGCCGGTCGTAGCGGGTGGACCCGGGGCGCGTGGCCATGAAGAGGATATCGCTGGAGCCAACCATTCCGCCGCTTGAGGGTCCGCCATCAACCTGCCCCGCCGTATAGCGGGTTGGCAGCGCTATATAGATGTGCGGCGCCCTGAAGTAGGGATGCGTTTGACTGGTATAGAGGTGCTCGCCCGGCAGATTCGGCTCCATGCAAACCGGCTCGTTCCAATTGATGAAATCCGGCGATGTGATCCGGCTGATGGTGCGCAGCTTGCCGTGTCCGGTCCGCCATGACCGGAAATAACAAACATACAATCCTTCCGTCTCCGACCAGAATGCCACGTTCTGGGAATCAAACGCCTCTTCGGGGGGGTCCAGCGTGATCACCGGGCGGGGGGCAAGTACTTGCCAGTGGATGCCGTCCGCCGACACGAAAGCGGTTAGCCCACGCTGATTATCCGGCTTCGTGCGCCCCATGGCCAGGGCCTTAAAGCGTTCTTCCGGCAGCGCGGCCGGGTTGGTGTCGAGAAAAGGGGAAAAATTATGGGAATAATCATTTTTACGGACAATAACATTGTTGGCCTTCGATCCGCCCACTTCGATGATGCCCAACTCGGGCTTTACCCACTCATGCCCGTCCGCGCTTTCGGCGTAACAGGTCATGAGCGCCCGGAGGCCGGTATGCGCGGGATCGACATCGCGATAGTAAGCGCGATAAAGATCGCCATCCTTTATGACGGTGGCGTAAGCATTCCTGACGAATTGTGGTTGACCATCCTTGCCGGTGCCGTAGGGACTTTGCCCGGGTGTGACGTCATTAAGCGGAGACCGCGCCAGCGGCATGCGGCAGGGTGTATGCATGCGGAATGCAACACCGTCCATGCGGTCCACCAGCAGCCGGTCCACAAAAAGCTCCAGACGTGATCCGATTTCAATCGGCTTTTCCGTCTCCGCCGCGGCAACCTCAACGGCACACAGGATGCAGGCAAACCAAATCAGCGGCCCGGCGGCAATTAGACGGCGGCATGGCAGACTTGCACGCAGACGGCCGGACATTTTGTTGATAATTGCGGATAGCATATGGATTCCCTCTCACTATTTTGCAAATTTAAACCATTCTATTTAGAGGTCTGAGCAAACCGCCACCACTGAATTCTGAGAACATCGAAATACAATGTCCATGGATATTCAGATCCTCGAAAAACCTGATGGAGCGTGCGACATCACGCGGCCGGACTTGTTTCTGAATCGTAATCCGCTCTCGTCGTACGCTATCGTCAACCGGCGTACGGTAATGTGTCCAT
>JAIVGW010000153.1 GCA_020201415.1 Lentisphaerota bacterium | reverse complement strand
CCGGTATGGTGCGGCCGCTCGTTGTCGCATGGCATTGGGCCTGATAAAGGCATCATCGCTGATACGCCCGTCAACCGGATGCCAGTCGTGAAAGTCCTCCGGGATTAAATGCCGAAAGACCGGATGGCCTTCGGCATAAACCGGGGCGGCGCTGGTAAAATTCAAATCCTTGTTGGTCGGTGCCCAGCCTATGCCGTCATAAGTCGGCAGGGAAGTGCGGGACGCGGGCCAGAACGGCATTTCCAGCGGCAGCCAGCGTGGAAGCGCGTCTTGCGGCAAGACCAAGAGGCGTCCGCCATTTTCCAGATAACGCCGCACTGCGGCGTCATTAAGCCCCAAGGCGTCATCCGGCACCCGGGCCGGCACGATTACCAGGGTGCCCGCGGCATCTTCCGGCAAATCCCGGGCTTCGCTGCAGGTCGCGCCCCATTGAGTTAGCAGGGCGGTAGTCGAGTCGTCGGGCGGCACAACCACTATGCGCCGGCTCAAACATCCCGCCCTGCAAGCGGCATCCGGCAGCGCATGCAAAGTCACCCGGTCGGACTCCAGTAGTTTGCCATCATGATCATAAACCTCGACGCACAAGTCGGCACAGCCCGGTTCCGGCTGGAACGCTTGTTCCCTGCGCCACTGTTCGCCCGCATCCAGATTGATCTCCCAGCGCATCCTCTGCCTGCCGTAGGCACATTGCACGGTAAACGCCCGTGGCTCTTCGGTATCATTACACACCACGATCTCACGCCGCAAGGGGGCACCCTGCAGCACCGTTGCCGTACGCGGCCAGACAAAACCCACGATGGGCGCCAGTCCACGGGCGCCATAATTACGGATACCGGGAAAACGCCACTGGTATATCGGCTGCTCAGCCTCTTGCAGATCGTTGCGCGCAAGCAGCGCTCCGCGTTTGATCAGCGGCCAATGAGTCAGGCGGTGCGGCATAATCCCCGAAACCCCGTAGTAGCGCATCTCCAGCATGTGCTCCCGGTAAAGGCGGGCTTCCTCCCTATGCCAATCCTCGCGGTCGGTGTATTCCAGGCTGTTCGGCAGCCGGGTCTCGCCGTTGCCGCCCATCCAGAATTCCCCCATGTTCAAAGGTGTGCGGCCCAGACGCAACCAATCGCGCATGATGCGGGTATAATGCTCATGCATGTGCACATGCACCACCTGCTGATCGGGATGATACCAGGCGGCGCCGGAATGTTCTGTAATGGCCTGCGGATCGTATTTTTTAATAAAGGTATCAAGCTGTAAAGTCTGGCTCAGCAGGTCCGGGGCGCGTTGACCGCGGATCAGCTCGGTATCCATATCCCAGATAACCACTGACGGGCTGTTGACATCGCGCCAATACCATTCCGCATATTCCCGTTCCAGTTGAGCCATCAACTCCTCACCACCGTTCTGAAACATCTGGCGATGCGGAGAATGTAATCCCGACTGATTAATCACCAGCACGCCGGCCTCATCGGCGCCCTGGATGGTCCACGCCGGAAAGATCATTTTATGCAGCCGGGTGGACATGTAGTTGAATTCCCTTTTGAGAAACTCGAAAATCCTGCGGCTGTAGTCCCGCGCCGCGTCCGGCACCACGGAACGCAATTCACGTGGAAGCCCACTGTCCCCGAAAAGCCGGATCTTCCGGCCGTTCAGCATGAAATTTTTTCCATCAATCCAAAACTCCCGAAAGCCAAAACGGGTCTCGATCGACTCGCGCTGTGAACCCCGCCGCACAGTGGTGCGCATCACATACAGGCGGGGATGCGCCGGGCTCCACAGCTCCGGGTCGGCCCATTCAGCACGGCTGACCATACGGGTCAGGCCGTCGTCCCCGGATCCGGCGGGCTCCGGCGCCGCCGGCGGCAGTTTAAGCACGGGTTGGGCGCCTTGCGGCCACTCGTAAACCGCGTGTGACACCTGGACATCGTCCGGCGCCCCGCGCAACCATGTTTCCACTGCGATCGAGCTCTGACGCGTGGAAGTGCCGACCCGCACGCGGACGGGATGGACCGGCGGCCGGATTTCCAGATAAACACCGCCGCGGATGCCCTCCAGATGGGCATTAATCGCGCCTTTCCCGCAATCCAGTTGGGCCAGCATGCGGCGCCGGGCGGAATCCCTGGCGGCGGTATCATCCTGCACCAACATCAGGAGATCATTGCCACCTTTTCGGACTTGTGTCGTGATATCGAATTCAAATGGAGTATAACCGCCCAAATGTCGGCCAACCGAAGCGCCATTGACAAACAACTCGCAGGCATGCCCCACGGCATCGCAACGCAACCAGATCGTATCCTGCGCGGCCGGGGCCAGATCCACCCGTAGCGCATACCAGGCATGATGATAATGGCGGTCCAACGGCCACTGGTCCGGCAGCGCCAGATCCCGCTGCAACTCGACTTCACCAGGCCCGGCCGGCAGCGGCAGAATCCGATAACCGTGCAGGAAGGTGGTATAGTGCCCATTGCCCTCAATATCTTCGTAAACCGACGGCACGGTCAGTTTAGTCC
>JAIVGW010000396.1 GCA_020201415.1 Lentisphaerota bacterium | reverse complement strand
GTCGATACCCGCCGCGCCGCATCCCTGGATGCGCTCAATGACTGCCGGAAAGTCTTCGCCGCCATGTGCCAGGAGCTGGTAGATTACCGGGCCTTCTTCCGGCCGCCGCCGGATGAAGGTGGAATAGGTTGGACTTTCAAACAGCAGCGCGCGGGCCGAAAGCATTTCGGTGAACAACGCGCCATAGCCGCCGAATCCGGCCAGCAGCCGCCGGAAGGCGCAGTGGGTCAGCCCCACCATGGGGGCGCAGAAAAGAGCCGGCGTGAATACCTGGCCGCGAATGGTGAGCGATGAGAGCACTGTTATTCGGTGTCCTCATGAGCGCCGGGTGGTTCGGATGTCGCCTGTAAAACACGTAGCAGCACTTCATCGCCGGCATGCTCGGCCAACGGCAGAGCCAGCTCCAGCAGGTCCATGGCCTCCTGCGGCCGCGCCTGCTGCCGCATACTTAGTGCCGCCCGGTAAAAACGCTCGGCGGCGGCGCCAGGCTCGCCCAGGGCCGCGTGCATGCGGGCGGCATCGGCCAGGCAATCGGCCATGGCGTTGAATTGCCCGGTCGTCTGGTAGAGCCGGGCGGCCTGGTCGAAAGCCGCCGCGGCCTCGCGCGGTGTCTGCCGTTGCCGGGCAATGCGGGCGCGTGTTTGTTCCAGATCAGCCAGTACCAGCTTGTCATTGATCTCGGAAGGATCGACTGTGGACAGCAGGTCGGCGGCTGACTGGTAATCCTGGGCATCGCACAGCATTGCGGCCAGCAGCGCCTGGAACTCCGCGCGCCGGGTATCCGCCCTCCGTCCGTCCGGATGCTGTTCCAGGTATGCGGCGGCCAGTTGTCGGGCCACATCGGCCCGCCCGGCGCCCCTGGCGATCCGCACTTGCAGCAGCATCAGTTCCGATGGCCTATGACCGGATTCCCGGAACGCCCAGTCCGCTTCTTCCCAGGCCGTCCGGGCCGCAGACCATTCCTTCATCCGGGACAGGCAGACCGCCAGATTGTAGGCATTACGGGCAATTTCCCCGGTGTCGCCCAATAGGTGGGCCCGGTCGAGGGCCTGCTTAAAATAATCCGCGGCCCGCTCCGTCATGTCGGCGCCGTAGGCGTTGCGGGCATTGGCGACATGGCGTTCGATGACGGGGTCGATGCGTGGCGGCGGCGGCGGGGTGCGGCAGCCGGCGGCCAGGGCCATTGCGGCGCATAGGCCCAGGAGCCATTGATTGGTTCGCATGATGTTTTCCTCCATTGCAGTCGCATTTCAACTAAGCGCTTGCCATATTGTCAGGGCCGCGCGCCGCCGGGCGCCAGCAGCTGGCGGTGTTCCTCCGGTGGCATGTATTTACGCAGCAGCCAGTGCTGCTGCAGGCCGTTCAGCAGTTTGCCGGTCTCGCGCAGCGTGTCCTGGGCCTGCAGGGTTACCGCCGGCACATCATCGCGCAGCAGGGTTTCCGTCGCCTGGAGCGTCAGGCGGGCCTGCGTCACCACGGCGGGGAGTTCATCCAGAAACTCCTGGAGCTTGACCAGGGCAGGAATGGTCTGCTCGCGCAGTTCTTCAAGCAACTGCATGGCCTGCTCGATTATTTCGGTGTCCTTGCCACACTCGATCATGGCGCCGTCCGGCATGCGCGGATCGTTGCGGTTGCCCACCAGGATTTCCACGTAGGCGTCGCCGGTGACGATCAGGGTCTTGCGCACCACGGCGCGGGAGCTGGTGCGCACGAAGCCGTGGAAATTTTCCTTAATTTGAAAGGTGGCCTGGATGTTTCCTTCGGCATCCGGTTCGACCCGGATGACACTGCCGGCAGTGGTGTCCCGGATGCGGACTTCCGCGCCGCGTTTCAGGCCGAAGCTGCCTTCGTCCGTGGTGAAGACCGTATGCAGTTGGAATGTCGGCTCGAACAGTCCCTGGGCGCGGCCGGCCAGGAAAACACCTGCGGCCAGCGCCAGCAGCGCCAGCATGACGAATATGCCGGTGATCTCGTTGACGAACCGGAATTTGAAGGCCATGTTCATGGTAATAACTCCGTGCTTTTGCTTGTCAGTCCAGTTCCTTTAAAACTTCCCCCTGCATGGCGCAGCGCCGCAGGCGGTCGGCCGCGGCGGCCCGGCATTCGCGGTCATCCGCCGCCAGCCACAACGCCGCGCCGCCGCGTGCGCACAATTCGTTCACGGCGCGGGCCAGACTCGCGAGATGTTCGCCGGCCACACCCATGCCCGGGCGTTCCAGACAGACCAGCGCGGGGCGTCCCATGAAGGCGCGCACCCATTCCGCCCGCCGCAGGTCACGGTGCGGCACGGCCGCCGGGCGGCCGCGCGGCACTTCCGGCAGATTGAAGGCACTGGCGAGGGCCTGGGCCTCTTCCGTGATTTCCCGCAGCGAACGGCGGGTATGATGGCGTTGCGCCAGAGTGATGTTCTCGATGACATCCAGGTTGCTGACCCAGCCGTGCCAGTCAAATACGCGACCGATTTGCGCGCGCAGGCGCAGGGCCTGATCCTGATCGATCCGGCTCCAGTCC
>JAIVGW010000152.1 GCA_020201415.1 Lentisphaerota bacterium | reverse complement strand
CTTTAGGGACAGTCAAGCATATTCTTTAGGAAAAACGAATAAAAAAGGGGACTCATAATCCTCTGGTCGCTGGTTCAAGTCCAGCCGGGCCCACCATCCATCAAGGAGAGCAGTGCATGTCAAAACCGAAATCGGTCACTTTGACATCCTTGTTGGGAGCGGGCACAAAAATTCAGGTCACGCCCGATAAAGTCGTCAGTCAGTCCTGGCAGACATGCACTTTCCGGATCACGCTCGGAGCCGGCGGCTTGGCCCGGAATGACAGCCTGGGCCTGGTGTGTGGCAGTAATATTGACCGATGGCAATTTCAATACGCCTCGCATATCTGGGGCTGCTACACACCCTGGCAGACTCACGACCCCGCCGCCCCCAACTTCATCACCGCCACCTGCAGCGCGCCGGATGCAGGCTTGACTCTGCGGGTCGGCGCCTCCGGCGGATTAAAACCTTTCCTTAACGAACACGATCATTTCGTGCATTCCCTGCGCGCACGCTACCGCTACCTGTTGGAAATCAAAACCAACCGTCCGCTGCGTCGCGGCGACCGGATCACACTCGCCTGGGGCGACCGGACCTGGGGCAGTCCCGGCGTACGCGCGCCGGCCATGGCCTTGACATATTATTTTCTGCCATTCAAATTCTCACGCCTGCCTGTGAGTGATGCCAGCCTGCCCATTCGCCAGGGCAATTTTGAAGCTCTGCCCGCCATCCGCGTTACCGGGCAGCCAGCCGCCAGTTTGCATTGTGCCGGCCGGCCTCTGGCAGCCGTGGACACTAACTTCAAATTGCATTGTGCCGCTATTGACCGGTTCGGTAATGTTGATGAAAACTTTAGCGGCGCGGTTTCCATAAATATTTCCGGCAACAAGGCCGCACATCCCGGCACAATCATTTTTCAACCGCGCCACAAAGGCCGGCGCATGATCGGCAATGTCAGATTCAAAAAACCTGGCTGGCACCACATAAGGCTGATGCATCAGGGAATCAGCAGCAGGAAGCTGCCGGTCCTGGTCACCCCCACCCCGCCACGGACTCAAATTTACTTCGGCGATATGCATGGCCATACTCTGGATGACGACGGCAGCATCGCAATCAAGGATCATTATCACTATGCCCGCGAAGTGGCCGGCCTGGACTTCTGTTCCCTGTCGCCACATGCCGAGTATTTCGGCAGCGCGCAGGCCTGGCGGCATTACCTTATGGCAGCCGGGCAGGCCAACCGACCTGGCCGGTTTGTCACATTTTTCGGTTACGAATGGGCTGGAGAAGGCCACACTAATGTTTATTTCATGGACCCGGACCAGGCGCAGGTTTTCCACGGCCCCCGCATCAAGGACCACCCCCGTGACAAGCCTGTTTTTCGCGAATTGTGCAGCCCGGAAGCCGAACTGCTGCAGCGCGTCAAGGCGCTGCCGGGAGCGGCCTTTTGCATCGGACATTATCACACGCGTTACAAAATGCCGGTGGATGATTCAATCATGCGCCTGCACGAGGTATATTCCGCACACCGCAACAACCCGATGGACAACAAACTTCGCGCCTTACTGGAACAGGGTTTGCATATCGGCGCGGTGGGCGGGTCCGATACCCACCGCCTCCCACTGGGCAGTCTCTGTCCGGATCCCGAACACCTCTGGCGCCAGCCGGCAACCATCGCCGGCCATACCGGCAGCCAATCCTGCCCGAAAAAATGCGGACTGCAGGCCACTTTCGCCCCCAGGCTTGGCCGACGCGAACTGTTCGCCGCCATGCAACAACGCCTGACCTACGCCACCACCGGCGCGCGCATCATTATAATCCTGGAAATCAACGGCGCCTTGATGGGCAATGAAATACGGGTCACCCCACGCAGCCGCCTGGATGTTAATATCAGAATCGGCGGCACGGCGCCGCTGGACGAAATCAGCCTCCATCGTTACGACGGACAAAAATGGAGCTGCCCCTTGAGAAAAACCGGCCTGGCCGGGCCGACCCGGGACATCCGGCAGCACTTAACGGCCGGGCGTGGCGTGTCTGTTTATTATCTGCGAGTTAGGCAACAGGACGGCGAAATGGCCTGGTCCAGCCCGATCCGGGTTGCAACAGCATTATGAATACAATCTCATCAATCTGGCATAAAATGCCGTTCCAGCGGGTTTTCGCCGGACGTTTCATATATCTGCTCATCTGCATGGTGTTGTTGTTCATCATTTATCCGCTGCTGGATTACAACAACCTGCTCGGGCAACTGATCATTGAAACGATCTACATCTCAATTTTACTGGCTTGTTTGCGAGTGGTCATGCACGACACCAAATCGCTGCGCCTGTCCGTATATTTATTGCTGGCCGCGGCCATCGCCGCGCGCCTGGGCGGGCATTTATCAGTCACCAAGGCCATGCTGGTAATCAGCCTGACGGTTGAAATCGTTTTCCACCTTTTGCTCTGCATTGTGATTATCCTTTATCGGTGTTTGTTTTTCCTTGATTTATGCCTTGCTGGAAACCATAACACCCGGATCATTTACTGTCGCGCCGGAACTGAAGGCAATCTCCAACGTTAATCACCCACTGGAAACAGGCATGGCTTTCTTTTATTTCAGCTTTATCACCATGACCACGGTCGGCTATGGGGACATAACGCCTGTATCAAACATCGCCACTTCATTGTCCGCATTGGAAGCGGTTACCGGTCAAATATATCTTACGGTGCTGGTGGCCCGACTGGTGGCGCTGAACATCACCTGCGCCCGTAAAGCAGTCTGACGCGCCATATCAGCCGTCCAGAATCTTCATGATGCACAGCAGGGCGTAGTGGGGATGCATGCGTTTGCGGCCGTCCAGGCAATATCTTGCCCAGAAAAAGCTGAAAACGAAATCGTCACGCGAATTTTCCAGGCAAGCTTCCCAGCTGGTCCACAGGCGCAAGACGTCCAGGGCCTGTGCCCGCACCTCATCCGCCGGGCCCAGGGCGGCCACGGCGTCCCGGGTGACAGCGTCGGCGCTCATCGGCCAGCCTTGATCACGCAAGGCGTATGAACGGCGCGCCGCCGCCAGCGCAATCCCGGTGCCTTCCAGGGCGCGGGCGCAGAAATCGATCCGGCGGCGTTCGGCTGAAAGCGGCGGCACCAGGGCCCGGGCCAGCTCCAGACAAGCGGCCGCTTCCGACAGAAAAGATTCTGGATAAAGCCGCAGGAGCTGTTCAAACGGCATCAGATTAGTGCCGTCCGGCCGGTCGCCGGGGGGCTTGTCGCCCAGATGTGTCAGGCCCTCGCATGCACGCCAGCGCCCGCGCCACAATTCGAAATAATCGCGCATGGGTCCGGCGGCGGCAATAAAACCCTTGCGGCAGTAGTCCTCCAGCAGGTCATCCACATCTACCTCGACATTCCACAGCGCGCGCGCCAGCACCCATAGATTAATGCCGTTAGCGGCGAATCCCCCGGACGCCTGGGTGGAATAATGACGGGCGCCATGCTGATGAAAAAATCTTACCGAATCTACAATCAGGTCCGGGAAACTGCGGGGCAGGCCCGGCCAGACCCCCTGTTCGTAATATTCATAAATCCCCGTTGCCCGGGTCTTGCCGGTCAGTTCTTCAAAAAGGGCGTAATCCGCCGNNNNCCGCCCGCCATTCCCGGCTCCAGTGCCGGTGACAGTGCACACAGAACTGCGCAATGACATTGGCGTCCAGCACAACCCGGCGCGGCGGTGTACGCGTGGGACCATACACCAGCAGGAGCAACAGCTTGCCGGGATGCGTTTCGGCAATTTTCCCCGCGACACGATTGGCGAATTCAAAGAAACGATCGGTAACCGGACCGGTGATCCGGGCCGATCCGGTACTGCGATCGACATCATCCCGAAGTGTTTCATCCAATTTCAACCGCGCTCCGTCGCCGCCCGGCGGCGGATTGCCAAAATGCACATCACGGGCGATACAGGCATCACATTCACAAATGGCCGTGCCGTCATTCGGCGAAATGCTGATCACGTCGATTTCCGGGAATCGGTCAAAATGCTCACGGATGCGACGCACCAGCAAATCGATGACAGCCTGGTTGGAGGTGCATAACTGACCGCCATGTTTGCCGGAATAGCGGTTGATGCTGTTCTGACGCGACCCCGCCACCTGCGCGAAATATTCAGGATGATCCTTGCCGAATTCCTCCGGACTGACGAAACGGCCCCAGGTATGACCGGCCACCACCTGCAGGCCGCCCATGCGGTTGCGGCGGAACCACTGCGCCATCCGGGCGTTGGCGGCCTTTGAGGGACGCATGTGAAACTCCTGAATCTGCCACCGGCCGGCCGGTTTGCCCTCCTCTTCGGGCATGTCCACCAGTAAAAGATTGCGCCAGCGATAGTCAGGGTTTTCCGTTATTTCACCCGGAGGCACCGTCAGACGGTCCAGCTTGTCATAAACCTCCCCATCCGCGCCCGGCCACAACCAACGGAACCCGCAATAACGCTCGAGAAAAACGTGGACAGCGTTGAAAAATCCTGAACGCGTTCCGGCGGTAAAGACCAGCTGATCGGCTGTGACACTGATGGTGAACCCGTCCAGTCCCAGTCCGGCGCCCGGCGCCGGCAGCATAAACCTTATCGTGACCGGGGCGGGCCGGTCCGGCTCCAGCAGCCTCATAAACACAGCACTGCCATCGATGAAAATCCTCACACCGGTGGACTTGGCAATCCCCGTAACCAGTTCTTGTACGGCATCCTTGTAAAGCGGCAGGAATTCGGCATCAAGCATAATCCGGGCCCGGGAAACCCCATCAGCCGCCAGCAGACATGCTCCAGTTTTTATTTTATGCATGATGATCAAAACTAAAGTCTTGAAACTCTCCTGTAACACTGCGTCAATTATCACACCAACCCCAGAAAGACAATCAGGGCGGCATACCCCAGCCCGCAGATTCCGACCAGCAGCATATTACGGAACAGCAGGTTGCGATCAACATTGCGTCCGGCAGATGATATGGCCAGGGCACCCAAGGTTGAAATGGGGCTGTTGGTAACCACATGCGCCCCCATGATGATGGCGGCAATGATGCTGGCGGGATCCCCGCCCACCTCGGCGGCCAGTCCCGGCACCGTGGGAATCAGCGTGGGCATAACCACGCCGGAAGCGCTGGAAACAATGGAAAGCACTCCGCCAATCACGGCCATGATCGGGCCAGCGGTGTGCACATTCATGAAACGCGCCAGAATTCTGGTTAGCAGGTCGATCCCCCCCGCCTGTTCGCTGACATGGACCAGCACCCCCATGCCGCATACCAGGATCAGGGTGGACCAGGGCGCCCCCTGAAACACCGACTTCTCATCGGCAGCGCCCAGCAGCAATAAAATCACCGTGCCGCTGAAGGCGGTCATGCCGATATCCCACCGCCCGAAAATGATGGCCAGCACCACCAGCAGCAGCACCCCCATAGTCAGGTGGTGCATGCGGGTAAAGGGCTCGATCCGTGTCCGTTGTACCAGCGGCCCGGACGAGAGACGGTGTCCGCCCAGCAGAAAATATAGCGTGGTGGCAAATATCGACTGCCCGATGATTTGCTTGGAAAATACTCGCATGCCGATATCCAGCCCCAATTCACGACTCAGCGTCACACCGATGATGCCGGTGGGGGCAATCGGCGACAAACCTCCGGCATTGGCGCCGGATATAACCATGGTCGCCATCAGCAGAGGCGATATGTTATGCACTGAAGAAATCGCCATGGCAATCGGCAACAGCAGGGCGCAGGTTGAAATATTGCCGGGCCCCATGGCTGCCAGGATTCCCGCCAGCAGGAAAAACACCGGTG
>JAIVGW010000151.1 GCA_020201415.1 Lentisphaerota bacterium | reverse complement strand
CCCGATAGCTCGTCCAGATGTCGGCATTAATCAGATCATATATCCGGCGGCGCTTGGTCTGCAGCTTGTTGCGCAGTCCCAGCCGGATGTCATGCTGCCGGTCCAGCTCATCCACACTGTCAAACTGATAAAGATTATCGGGGCGCACATTGGGCTCTGGAATGTAGGTATAATTGATGTAGGGCTCGACAATGTGGCGCAGATTGTTGATGAAATCACCGGGATGCGTCTGCCAGATTTTGAAGGCCTTGAAGGAAGTCTCCACGCCGGTTTCATACATATTGCGCAACTCGGCGGACAGCGGCCGCATATAAGTGTTGGTGACGCTGCTGACGGTTTCCAGGCCGTTGGTGTCAACACTGGTCGTTTCGGTGACAACCTTGTAATCCTCCTTGGTGCGCGAGTAATAGGTGCCCCGGTAACCGACCCGGGGGATCACGTTCAGAAAACCGAAAAACCTTGCGGGGTAATTGACGGAATGGTCGGTATCGGCGCGGAATACCGAATAATCCTGCCGATTGGTAACATTGCTCTCCCACAGTTTCTCCAGATAGCCGGCGGAGCTCTGGCTTTCATAATAAAAACGGCTGCGGCCGATTTCCTGACGCGAAACATCCAGATTAACTTCCGGCACACGGTCCACCGTGGTATAGAAGTCGTTAAACCGCTTCTGCACCTGCAGGCTCAGAGAGAAATTCTGGGTACGATGCCCCAGCACCAGATAGTTCTCCGGTTCGGGATAAGTCTTGTATTCCTCACGGAAAAACTGCTGAATGATTTTGGGGTCGCTGAGATAATTGAGTTGCAGCATCAGGTAATCCTCATCCGTCAGCGAGTGGTTGTGATAGAGCCGCAGACGGTAACGGTCCTCTTCAATGGGATACTTCTGGGTCTTGCCTTCTTCCGGCCAGGCGTCACGGGTATAGTAAGTGATCAGATCGCCGTACCACTTGTCCTGCTCCACCTCGTCCAACCGCCGGGTTTTGCGTCCGAAAAACCAGAAATCGTCGTCATCATCATCACTTTCGTAGCGTTCGGTGGAAAGCCCGTGCGAATTGCCGCTGGAACTCCACATCAAATCCTGGCCCACGCCCACGCCGCGGCGCGTGCGCAGATCGATATGGGTGGCAGCTTCCAGATGACGGGTCAGGCGATAGTTTAAGGCCATCAGCATGAACAGCCCCATGCGGCTGTTGTAACCGGGAGTGATACTGAGAAAATTGCGCGTGCCGACATTCTGGAACCAGAAGGGACTGTAAAACACCGGCACCCCGCCAACATACATCACCACATGATAGGCCCGCACGGAGTGATTGGGGATGATCCGGGCGGTACGGGCATGCAGATAGGCCGCAGGCTCATCCCCCTCGCAGGTGGTGAAACGCACGTCCTTGAGCAGGAACTCGTCCGGCGCGCTGCGCTCGGACGAGCCGGCATGTACATAAAAGGGCTCCAGGAAGGCGCGGAACTCACCAAAATCGCCGCGCTGTGTCTTGAAATTGTAATTCAAATGATCGCCGACCCAGACGTTGTTGCCGCGTACAAATGTCACCCTGCCGTCGGCCAGCACATCATAAGTCTGCAGGTTGATTATGGCATAATCACTGCGCAGGACTTCGTCGTCCTTGGTCAGGACCACGTTGCCGGCTGCAATCATCAGATTATCGTCCTGACCGTAATCCAAACTGTCGGCCTGTACGTCCATGGGCACTTCCTGAACGCGCGCCAGGTAGCGCGGATAGGCATCTTCCAGCAGCATCCGGTTCAGCCGGACCAGTTGCACGCCGGTCGGCTGACGCTGCAGCAGGTCCATGGTGGAGCGCTTCAATTCAACATCGGCAAAACGCTTGCTTTCATAAATATTCCCGGCCCGCATCAGACGATTAAGATCATCACACACCATTTTTACCAGATCCTGATCCGGCGCCCGCCCGGGATCAGTGTAAGCGCCCAACCGTCGCCTGGTCGCCGGCGCCATTTCATGGCGCAGATAATGCGACAGGGGATCGGCCGCCAGACGCAGCCGGCTCAGCAGATCGGCGGTATCCCGAAAATCATGTTCCTTGAGAAGATAACGCTTCTCGCTGTCAACCAGCAGGGCCTGATCTTCCTCCTCATCTTCATTTTCAGGCAAGCCCGCCGGAAAATCCACACCCGGACCGGGCATGGCCAACAGCAACCAAAGCCAGAAACCGCACCAGAATGCCGGGCGGTGCAGTGCGCGCCAGAATTTTTTCATAAGCCATTTTCCTGTCAGCCAGGGAACGGCGCCGCCGCAACCTGCTTGATAAAAACGCTTTTTTAGCATGCCTCCGTCAATAAACCAAGCTTATTTCCGGCCTCTATTTTTATCTTCATTTTTATCCCCGCCGTTTTTTGCTGTGTTTCCCGGACCGGTGCGAGCGCACAACACATCCCCGGTGGCGGTATTGACAATCGAAATCTCCTCAATATGACAGGCCGGATCGGAGCGAAAGGCCAGTTCGCCCTTGAATTTCTCCTGCATGCTCACCAGC
>JAIVGW010000395.1 GCA_020201415.1 Lentisphaerota bacterium | reverse complement strand
GGGTGCCGTTGGTCATGGTCTCAAACAGTTCCTTCATGATATAGCTGTCCCCGCCGCCATGGCCGCCGCCACTGGTATTCAGCAAAACTGTGCCTTCATCGCCCAGCCGGCGGTACTTGATGGTGCCGGAATAAAGTTCGGCGATCATGGTGCCCTCGATGCAGGAAAAATACATACGCCGTTCAGGGATGGCGTTGCACATGGTTGCCTGGAACATCGCGCGCACCCCGTTGCGGTATTCCAGTATGCCCACCTGGTTATCCATCAGGTCCTTGTCCGAAGTGAAAGGCGAGGCGACCGCGTGGGGGTCCGGCCAGGCGGTGAAAGTTTTGGCCCCGTACCGGCTCATCAGCGATTCGTTTTCCGGAATAAAAACATTGCGTCCGCCGAAAGAGGCTACGCGACTTGGCAGAGCGGCGCAAAACCAATTGAGCAAATCCAAGTCGTGACAGCATTTTTCCAGAATATGGGGGCCGGCCTGCTGTTTGAATCTGCGCCAGTTGCGCATAATGTAACCGCCGTGGCCCGGGGTGATGTTTTCATTGGCATCAATGCTCACCAGGCGACCGAGCGCGCCGGTGTCGAGGATTTCCTTAACCTTACGGTATAGTGGAGCATAGCGCAGGACGAATCCGGTGGCGAACGTCAGTCCCGAGTCCCGGTGCGCTTGATATATTTCCTGGCAGTCTTCAATGCTGGTGGCCAGGGGCTTTTCGGCAAAGACATGTTTGCCGGCGGCGAATCCCGCCAGGATGTGTTCGTGATGGCAGGCATTCGGCGAAAAAACCATTACCCAGGATACATCGCTGCGGTTGATGGCCTCCTGATGATCCCGGCAGATGGCTGCGTCAGGAGCATCCCAGGCCGCCAGAGACTGGGCCAATACTTCCCGGTCGGGATCGAAGACGGCCCTGACGGAAACACCACCCAGTGAGTCCCGGATTAGATTGCGTACCACGCCGCGCGCCCGCTGGCCCGCGCCTATGACCGCAATGCCGACTTTGTCTGCTTTATCTTTCATTTATCTCTCCAGAGGCCTTGTCAATGCCGGTGGATTCCTGTTGGTCCGCTATTTGATTTTCATGCGGGCGCGGGGCCGTGGCTGCGCTATCCGGCGGCGCTGCCGCAGGCTGGCTGTCCGGCGCCTGGCGGGCGTAAATACAAATAATGCTGAAATTACCCTTCAGACGCCCCTGGGCGCCTGATACCAGCGACACGGTCAACTCGTCCATGTCCATAACAGTCTCTTCCGTTTCCAGGCTGAAAATAAAACGCACCAAGGCTTCCAGGTCGCCTTCCCAAGTGCAGTCGATGACCAGCTCAAACAGATCCCCGAATTGTTTTTCGGCCTGGGCGCGCCGTTGCAGCAGTGTCAGGTTGCTGGCGCGGGCCAGTTGTTCGAGTTTGCGCAGATAATCAGCCGAAAGGTCGCGATCCGGCGGGTGGCGGGTTATGTCGGTGTGCAATTGGCGCAGGCGCCCGTTCCATTCCTCCCTTTGTGCCACCAGACGTTCAGCCTGCATGATCTGGTCACGCAGGGCCTGTTGATATTCGCGCAATTGAAGCCAGGCTTCCAGGCGCGGTTGCGCCATCCAGTAGGTCAGCGCCAGCAGCGCCGCCAGGCCGGTGATCCAGGTCAGATGCAGTTCACGGGAGGAAAATTTCATCGGGTCTGGCCGCTCCCCGGGAAAAATCCAGTAATCTGGAAGGTTTGTACTGTGACGTTGCGACGTCGGCCTGGCTGTACGCTGCCCATTTCCGTGCGCTCGAATATCCGTGACTCGTCCAGGGCCTGTTTGAAATCATAAATGGGGTTGACGGTTGAGGCCTCGCCGCGCACAATCAATTGTCGGCCCTGTTTGAATTGGAAGGATGAGATATTGGTGTCGGGCGGCAGCAGCCGGCTGATTTCGCGCAGGCTTTCCAGGGCCATGCGGTTGCGCGCCAGCGATCTTTCAAAAGAACGCACTTTGTTCTGTAGTGTGCGCACTTCCTCCGCCGGCGCCTTAAATGTCGCCAGCCGGTCTTCCAGATGCCTGACGCGCTGCTGTTCCAGCGCCTGTCCACCGAACAACAGCATCAGCAGTGCCAGCCATCCGAGAAAGACCACGCCGGCGGCTACGGCCAGCCGGCGCCGCAAAAGGCGTTCGGCCGACTTGGCATGCCATTCCATAGGGGTGAAATCGACGACAGTCCGCGCGCCGCGCGGCGTCAAGGCTGGTTTAAACGGCGGCTGGAGCATGCGGGCGGCGACTCCGGCGCTAAGAGACGGAAGATCGGCGGCATTTTCAATGGTGAGCAGTCCTTCAAGCCTGGTCTGTAGCGTTTCTGAAAACTGGGCGGGCAAATCAGTGGTGCACCAGACCCAGGTTCATGGACTTGAAGGCGACCGGCGCGCCGGCCTGCAGCGTAATCATCAACAGGTTATCCCGTTCCATGACCAGGAAAACCTGGCGCGCCTCGTGTTCTATTTCAGTCTGCATGTGTTTATGCAGCAAGCGCCACCAGACCAGCGCCTCGGCATCCAGTCGCAACAATTCCAGGCCGGCCGCCTGGCACGCGGCGCGGGCGAATTCAACATGATCGCGCTGTATGCCGGCCATCCAGACCAGCGTCTGCTCGGGCGTTTCCGCAAGCACTTCATAAGCGGTCTGCAGACGTCCCTCGGGGAATGGTGAGCGCTTGTCCATCTGCAGGCGCACCATGTTGTCCAGATCTTCAGCATCAGCCATAATGGCCGCGGGAAATTCCATGACCCGCATCAGCATCCCGGCGGGTGGCAGCGCAAAACTGACCGGTCCAGCCAGTTGTGGGCACTGAGCGCGCAATTGGGCGCCCAGGGCGGCGGGATCGGCCGGATCAAACTCGCCTTCCAGGTTGCAGGTTCCGGCCTGAACGAGGGCGCGGGCCTGTGGCCCCATGGTCATGTTGGTCCAATGGAAAGCGTTGCCGCGGCGGCATAATCCGATAATGTGGTTTTTGCCCATGGATATCGTCAATCTATCTCAATCCCTGCTGCTGCGTAAATCCCGGCGCGTCCGCGCCCGTTTCAGGCAACCAGCTGCGCCATTGTCCATATTTGCGGCGGGACTGTCAATCATCATGTCCGACACCTTGGCGGGGACTCCAGCCGGTGTCATTTTCCGTCCAGTTGAGGATGAGCAGGACTTGTTCATCTTTGCTCACTATGCAATTGATATTGCGGGTGACATCGCCCACCTGGCCCTGGACCCGAATATTAAACCGGCCTACAGCGTTGAAGGCAATGTATTTCAGGGCTTCTTCGCTTAAAATCGGTAAACGACTGGTAAGATTTTCTTGTGTAAAAGGATCGTCGTCCGCCGTGCCTTCAATACCGTCCGGTCCGGCGCGTTCGTCGATGATCTGCTGCGCCAACTGTTCGTCGATGTTGAGGAAGGCCATCAGCGTGGCCAGGTCCGCGGCGTTGATGTTGATTTTCTGGTCCTCGGAGTAGGTCGTCAAAAACCCTGCCAGGGTTTCGTAAACGGTCGTGTCTGTTTCGGGGACGATCTGGTCGAAGCCTTTGATCAGAAATATTTCTTCAATGGTGTCCAGCGGACGGTTTTTGGCCTCGTAGGGCGGATCCAGGCTTTCGTAATAACTTGATTCGGCACCGGCCAACCGCACCAGCTCGTCACGCATTTCCCAGGGGATGCCGGCGGAATCGAAGAGCGGGGTCATTTGATCATACGTCAGTTCGCGATCCTCCAAATCGATCATGGTATGGATATTGATACGCGCATTTTCCGGCCGCAGACTGATCCTGATCAGGCC
>JAIVGW010000394.1 GCA_020201415.1 Lentisphaerota bacterium | reverse complement strand
GCCTTATGCCAGGTGGATAACCGGGCCTTCCTCTGGGCGGGCGTGGCGCCTTTCGAGCAGATGCATCCCGTTTGCGGTCATGAAAACATGCTGGCCGGAATGGCGCTGGATCCGGACTGGGTCAAGGACATGGTCGAAACCTTTACCGATTTTACCATCCGACATCTCGAAGTCCTGTTCGAAGAGGAAGGACGGCCGGACGCCATGTGGTTTTACGAAGATATGGGTTTCAAGGAAAAACCTTTTATGTCCCCGGCTATGTACGAGGACATCGTGCAACCCGGCCATGCCCGGCTGTTCAAGTTCGCGCATGCGGCAGGATTGAAGGTTGTCGTTCATTCCTGCGGGTTTGTCGAACCGTTGCTGCCGGGCATGTTGGATGCTGGCATGGACTGCCTGCAGGCCATGGAGGTCAAGGCGGGCATGGACATGCCCCGGATCGCGAAGAAATATGGAGACCGGATCACGTTCTGCGGAAATATCGACATCCGGATCATAGCCGGCAATAATCGAAAAGAAATAGACGCAGAACTGAAACGCAAGATCATACCCGTATATGATTCCGGAAGCGCGTTCATTGTCCACTCCGACCATTCCATTCCTCCGGAAGTGGAATACGACACGTTGCAATATTTTTTGGAGCGGGGATGTGAAATTCTGTGAGCTTACTCTTTTCGGTACAACATAATAAATCAAAACATAGGTGATGCAATGAAGGTATTCCGCTTTTACATTTTCATGCTGACGATTTTCCTGGGATGGTCTTCATCCGGATTTGCCCAGTATGCGGATGTTACTGCGCGTCTGGAACTGTTGGGAAATCCCTACAAGGAACTTTATCCCGATTATCTGACGGAAATGATTTATGCGCGCAATATCTGGGATATGCAGGCCTTTGAGGGACGGATATATCTTGGGGCCGGCAACAGCGCCAACAGCCCGCCGGCCAAAAACGCCGGGCCTCTGCCGATTATTTCATATGATCCGGGCACGGGTGAGTTCCAGGACGAGTTTGTCGTGGATGATGAGCAAATAGACGTGTTTAACTTCCTGGCAGGGCGTCTGTACGTGCCCGGGCATGATCCCAGACAGAATTGGAAGTGGGGTAATTACTATCGCCTCGAAGATGACGGCTGGCAAAAACACCGTAATATTCCCGACGGCATCCACAACTATGCCATGGTCCTGCATGACGGACGGCTGTTTGCCGGGTTGGGGACTATAAATGGGGCGGCGGTGGCGGTTTCCGATGACGCTGGGCGTACCTGGCGCAATTATCCGGCGCCCGGACCGCGTGTCTATTCCTTTCTGCAGTGCGGGGACGAATTGTTCGCGGTCGGCATGTTGGCGCGGTTCTCCGAGGAACAGTTGGCCAACCTGCCCGAGGAACGCCGGGAGCAATCGCGTGAAAATTACGGCGCCGGCATGGCTCAGTGGCGGGATGGCGCATTTGTCCCGCGCCCCGATCTGGATTGTGACGTGATGATACCTGGCCTTGTCGATGAGCCGATGTCGCTTTACGGTAAGCTGGTCAAGCCCGTGTCATTTAACGGAGTGGCGGTCTATATCGGTAGCCGTCTGCACAATGATCATCAGTTCAAGCCCTGGGGGTTGTTCGCGGCGGACTCGCTCGATCCTGATGATCTGCGCGTGCGGCGGCTTACCATTGATGTTGATGCCGGCGATCCCTGGGATCTGTTCGAGCGCGACGGGAAATTATATGTGCTGACCAACAGCCGTCTGGCATGCGGGCAATATCGCGCTACGGTCTGGTCCAGCACGGATCTGGAAGGCTGGACACCGTTGCTGCATTTCAATGCCGCGACCCTGGTGCGCTCTTTCGAGTTGCTGGATGACAGGTTTTATTTCGGCCTGGGTGTGGAATTGGATCGTTCCCATTCTTACCAGGACTGTGAGTTGCATCCTGATACCGGAGCCATTTTGCGGTTTGACCCTCATCGTTCCCCTGAAGCGCGTTTGCTGGGCGACCTGGCCCGGGATGGTGGTTTTGTCAAATATCTGGCGGCACTCCTGGATAGTCGGAATGCAGACCTGCGTCGGGCCGGCGGCATCATCCTCAGGGAATTTACGCTCGTGCACGATCCGCTGCGCCCTGATGATCGCGATGCATTTTTGAAGCGGCTGGTCGAAATTTATCAGGATGTCACCGGCCAGGATGACTTCCTGCGTATGGCGGCCTTTCGCATCCTGATGCTGCATGCCCACTGTCTGGATGCACAGGCCCCCGATTTGGTGATACAGGGGCTGGATGATCCTCTGGAATCGGTCAGGGCCATTGCCGCCACCATTAAGGCCGTGGGATTCGACTATGATGCCGTTCGTTCCATGCTGCGCCGGCTGGACGGACGGACGGACGCTGACCTGCAACATGCGGCCTCTGCGGAACTCATTAATCGTCCTGTTACCGCGTTTCCCGCTGGTCGCGACCCCGGTGACTACGAGCAGTTGGCGGCATTGCCTTTACCGGAGAGTGGTTGGTGGTTCCAGCGCGATCTTGGCG
>JAIVGW010000393.1 GCA_020201415.1 Lentisphaerota bacterium | reverse complement strand
TGTTCGTTACCCCACAAGGTGACATGAAACTCACGGCCGTCGATGAAATCCTCCACCAGGGCCGGCTGACGATAAGTCTGCTGTACATGACGAATGCGCCGTTTCAGCTCATGACGGTTCATCACTACCGATTCGGTGGTAACCCCCAGGCTGCAATGTTCGTTGGCCAGCTTGACGATCGCGGGAAAACAATTCCAACCATCGGTCGAATTCTCATCATAAAACTGCCAACGCGGCGTCGGCACATTTTCCATGGCCAGCAGCTGCTTGGTCTGGTGTTTGTTCCAGTTGAATTCGAGGACTTCCGGCGTGGCGCCGGTATAGACAAAATTCATGCCCTGAATGATACGCGCCGCCAAAGCCTCGCTGTGCATGATCCCCGGCAAACCCTCGCACCAGTTGAAAAGCAACCAATCCTCGGGCCGGTAGGGCTGCAAAAGTTTTTCCAAGCCGCCGTCCCGCGCTTGGAGCAGGGATACGGCATGCCCCTGCCGCTGCAGGGCGCGTTTTAACTGCTGGCTGGTCTCCAGCGATTCTTGGATATCATGCGCCGGCCAGTCGGGATCCAGGTCGTAAACCAGCAGCACCGGCAGAAGCTTGCGCCGACGCGGACGAATGAATTTTCGCTGACCTGTATCCGACATGTTCCTGCTCAGTCTAAACATATTGTTTTTCAAGCGTTAACGGATTGATCTATCCGGCGCTATTTAATGTTTTTTATTCGACTTATGCATCAGTTGCAAGTGTTTTTTTCTTTCCTTTGATCCTCCGGCTGCTAACATCTCCCACATTTACCGGCAATCCAGGCACGGCTTTTTGGAGACATCAGTTATGTCCGCAGAACTGGCACCCATGCAGGTGCCGCAAATGCCCAGCTATTGCGGCCCATCATGTCTTTCCACTTGCCTTTACATCCTGGGGATTGAAGCCACCCAGCGCGATCTGGCGCGCGCCGCCGGTGTGCAACGGCGGATTTTCTGGGCCGGCACGGACGAAAAACAAAACCGCAAAGCGGCCGCCAGGTACCGTGTGCGCTCGGAATTTCTGCATATCAATGTCAAAGACAACGGACGGCTGTTTGCCGGGCGCCTCCGGCGCCATTTACGCAAGGGCTTGCCGGCCATGTTGCTGGTAAAAGACCTGAGGCACTGGGTTTCAGTGCTGGGCTGTATTGAAGACGATGAAGATGAAAAATTCATCATTGTAGATCCCAATGACCACGAACGCATATTCAGCCGCTGGACGGAAAACACGCTGATCAAACGCGCCTGGAACGAATATCGTCCGGACGACGAAGAGGACGATACGGAGGAAGACCAGTATTTTGCCATCCTGCTCAGCCGCAAGGATGGCGCTCCGGCACGCTGGGCAGTGTCCGAAGCCTGGCTGCGGCTATACGAACGCGGCACGGCCGACACCGCCACCAACATGGCCAACGACCTCTATGAAATGGTGTTGCGTTCCGCGCCCGCCGGCACTCCCGAGGAAACCGGTGTTTATCTGGCTGACGTCCTGGAACAATACAAGGACATGGTTATTGAAACCATCGATCACTGGGTGGCCGACCCCCAGGTCACCACCAGTGAATTGAAAAATCTTTATCGTGATTACAAAACCGTGGCCGCGGCCACCAGTTTGCGCTTGCCGCTGGGGTCCGATCATACTGAGATGCTGGCTCAGATATCCGCTATTATGACGGTTTACGCGCTGAGCGCGAGACTTTAAGATTTTTCAGATTCCGGTGCACGCTTAGGTTTTGGGTTTTGAATGACAGTCCACATTACAGGAGGGGAGTTATGAAAACGCGTTTTTTTGCAGGAATGGTGATCGTAGGCCTGTGTTTTTCCGGCATGAGCAGCCTGGAGGCTGCCGTCCCGCTTGTTCTTGTGGAAAACGGCGAGAGCCGGATGCCGATCGTGATTTTCGAGAATGCCCCGCCCATGACCCGGCGCGCCGCCGATGAACTGGCGGAATATATTGAAAAAGTTTCGGGCGCACGCCCGGCGGTGATCGAAGGCACCCCGGATCCCCTGCCGGCGCAAGCTGTCTGGGTGGGCATGCAACCGGTGCTTGCGGAATTGTTTCCCGGACTGGATTTGAAATTCCAGCATCCGGAGGAGATTCTACTCGCGGCGAATCGGAATCACCTGGTTATCGCGGGGCGTGACCGGTGGAATCCCGATCACCTGACCGTCGAATTCCCCGGTCCGGGACGTCGCACCATGGTGGTGGAAGGCGTGCAGCAGGAATACGGCACATGCAATGCGGTGTACACGTTTCTGCAGGATTATCTGGGTATCCGCTGGCTATGGCCGGGTGAACTCGGCGAGGATGTTCCGCGCAAAGACACTATTGCTTTTGCTCCTTTTGAATACCGTTACCATCCACAGTTTCGAAGCCGATCTGGCATTTTCAGGCTTGCCGATCTATTCTCCTGGCGCGGGATTACCCATGAATGGTCCCGGCTGCAGCGTCTGCAACTGGATTCGTTAACACTGGTGACGGGACACCCCTTTTCCGGTTGGTGGG
>JAIVGW010000392.1 GCA_020201415.1 Lentisphaerota bacterium | reverse complement strand
CCTTTACGCCTGACAGCCAAACGCGCCTGCTGTGCACCTTTGACGGCGATGGAACCGCGTTGATTCAGGGGCGTTCCATAGGGCTGGGTATTTTGGATTAATGGAATTTTGGAATAATTGAAGGACAAGCTGGAGGCTAATAATGCAAAAGTGTGCAACGCGGCGGCCCGACATTATCTTCCTGACGGATGACGAGCATCGCTGGGATTTCTACGGGGGCGGACAGGTTCCGGGCCTGCAAACGCCTACGATCGACCGTTTGAAGCGTCGCGGGGTCACACTCACGAATGCCGTCAGTAATTGTCCGGTCTGCATGCCGACGCGTTTCACCTGGCTGACGGGCCTGTACGGCAGCCAGTCCGCCGCCGGCCCGCGTAACTCCAAGGACTGGCCGCATGGACATCCGACCGTGGCGCAGTCCCTGCAGCGCGCGGGCTACCATACCGCCCTGATCGGCAAACTGCACAGTCACTGCGGCGAGACCGTCTCCCGCAACCATCTGAAAGATCTGGAAAAACACACGCATGACCGCGGTTTTGATGATGTGTTTGAGTGTTCCGGCCGTGGGATTTATCCGAAAAAAGGCCGTCCGGAATGCCGCTACACCGACTACCTGAAGAGCAAAGGCCTGTATGATGCAATGGTGGCGGATGCCTGTACCCGCGACCATCGCCTGGGCGGCACCAATATGTATTCCCCCTCCATCGTGGGCGTTGAAGATCATTTCGATAATTTCGTGGGCCGGGAAATGATCCGCTGGATTAACGACTATTCCATGGATAAACCGTTCTTTTTGCATGCTTCGTTTTTCGGTCCGCATTTTCCGCTTGATCCGCCGGAGCCGTTTTTCAGCCGGCACCGTCCGGACGATATGCCCCCGCCGGCCGGTGTCGAAGATCCGGAACGGATCAAGTTCTGGCAGAAACAGCGGGCGGCTTACTGCGGCCTGATAGAATTCACGGACTATTGCATGGGTAAGTTCCTCGACGCGTTGGAAGCCCGGGGATTGTTGGAAAACACCATCATAATTTTTGCTTCGGATCACGGCGACATGATGGGTGACCACAACATGTTTTACAAGATGAAGCCCTATGATGCCTCGGTGCGCACTCCTTTCATTGTCTGTGATCCAGCTTCCGTCCTTCCCGGCGGCACGGTGCTCCAGGGCCTGGCGGAGGCGGTGGATATTCCCGCGACTATCCTGGCGGCAGGCAGTGATGAACATCTTCAGGATGCCATGCCCTGTTCGCCCGGCCGTTCTTTTTTGGAGTATGTCCGGGGCGGCGCCGGCAAGCATCGAGAATGGGCTTATGCGGAGCAGGGCAACCTGGGGGAGGGCGGATCGTCCTGGCGCATGGTGCGCACGGCGGTATGGAAATATGTTTTTGCAGAAAAGGGCGACATGCTGTTTAATCTACCGCTGGACCCGTTTGAACAGCGCAATCTGGTCGATGAGCCCGGCCAGCAGGAACGTGTCAAGGCCATGCGCGGATTGCTCATTCAACGGATGGGATCGCTGCTGGTGCCGCCGGCGACGGTGACCAGCAATGTCAGCGCTAAATTTTACAAGGGGGTGGCGGAAAGCATTCTGCAAGCGGACCAGTCACTGCCTGATTGATTTTGGCAAAAGCAATCGTTGAATAATGGAGTGCAATCATGTCGCAAAAACCCAATATAATCTTGATCATTACCGAACAGCAGCGCGGTGATTGCCTGAGTAGCGATGGGCATCCCGTGCTGCTCACGCCAAATATGGACGAGATTGTCGCGAACGGGGCGCGGTTCAGCCGCTGTTACTCCGATTGTCCCATCTGCATGCCGGCCCGGCGTACGATCCTTTCCGGCCAATTTCCCGCCACCCACGGTCTGTTGTCCAATAAGGAAGGTTTAGAGTGGCAACCCGCGGCGACCATGGCGCAGGTTTTGCGCGATCAGGGATACCAGACCCGTTGGATCGGCCGCAGCATGCACCAATATCCCCAGCAGGCCCGTTTCGGTTATGACGAGGTGGAAAATGGCGGCAGCGACCCGGACAGTGAGTATGGCTCCTGGCTGAAAGCCAATGCTCCCAACGATTGCGGCGGTTGGCACGGCGCCGGGGTGATGCATAATGATTGGACCGCGCGGCCCTGGCCGCTGCCGGAATATTTGCATAACACCAACTGGACGGTGGAGCGGGGGCTGCGCTTCCTGCGTCGGCGCGACCCGACCTGTCCATTCTTTCTGACGCTGTCTTTTCTGGCGGCGCACCCGCCACTGCAGCCGCCGGCCCCCTATCTTGGCCTACGAAGGCTCCGCGCGGGTGCCGTTTCTTTTGAGCGCGCCCGTTTCCAGCGGTATCAAGCCGCGCTCGGTAATCGACGCGCCGGTGACGCTCGCGGATGTCATGCCGACCCTGCTGGATCTGGCCGGGGTGGCTGTGCCCGAAAGTGTGGATGGCCGCAGTCTGGCGCCCTTGCTGCGCGGCGGAACGCTTGACCGGGAGTATGTGCACATCGAGCGCTCCGGAAATATGCATGCGCTGACTGACGGGCATGAGAAATATGTCTGGTTGTCCGGTTCCGGCGCCGAACAACTGTTTGATCTGGATGACGATCCGCATGAGCTGCATGATCTGGCCGATGAGGAAGAATCGCGGGTGTCGGTCTGGCGGGCGCGCCTGGTGCAACGTCTGGCCGGCAGGTCCGAGGAATTCGTGGAGCATGGCCAACTGATGCCCGGCCGGCATAAGGCCGGCTACTTGCCGCATGCCGGCCCGCTGAATCCGCACGAACGGCAGCGGTTCGTGGTCTAACATCAAGCCCCGGGCGTTTGAGTACATACGCTGCATGGAAGAGCGGCAGACAATCGTCCGCATCACCGATCATGGAGGGCCGGTGGCCGAAGTGGTCCCCTGTGTGGATGCAGCCTTTAGCGGTGGGGAAGTTTTTGTTGCGTGCTTCAAAAAAAACACAACATTGTGGTCCTTATCGTCGCTTACGCGCCAAAAGGTGACTGTCAGCGTTAGCCCAGCAGAGATACCGACAGACCAGGACGACGAGGAACACTTTATGAGAAAAGTCCGCTATGTTTGAACAGGCTTTCAAAAATATTGACGATGTGCTCTGGAAGGATGCCGGATGCACCAGCGAACTCGATTACACGGAGCAGACGTCCTGGCTGTTGTTCTTGAAGTACCTTGACGCCCTGAAGTCAGATCGCGCCACGGTCGCCGCACTGAACGGCAAGATCTACACCCAAAAGCTCGCGGCGCTGGCGGCGATGAAGAAGTCGCTATTGCACGATGCATTTGCGGGGGAGTTGTGAGATGGGAGAATTGACAACGTTGACCGGATTGCCCAGATTGACTGCGCTGGAAATGTTGTCAGCAAGGTCATTGCGGTCAACAAGGTCCCACAC
>JAIVGW010000007.1 GCA_020201415.1 Lentisphaerota bacterium | reverse complement strand
CAGACAGCGGCGGCAGGAACTGCCGCCCGAAGCCGGGAGCAATGACCATGGAAGTCGGATTAAGCCTGGGCGCCAACCTCGGTGAACGGCGCGCGCACATGGAAGCCGCGCGTAAAAGCATTCTGGGAATGCCCGGAATGCGTAAGCTCGCCCAATCGCCGTTATATGAAACGCAACCGGTGGCTGTGCCGCCGGACTATGCGCACCTGCCGTTTCTGAATGCGGTCCTGATCGTGGAAACCATACTTTCACCGCGTCAGCTGCTGCCGCTGTTGCTGCGCATCGAGCAACAGCAGGGACGCCAGCCGGGCCACGTCCCCCATGCCCCGCGGATTATTGACCTGGACATCATTTACGCCGGCCGGCACGAAATCCGGGACCAGGACCTGGAGGTGCCCCATCCGCGCTGGAACACCCGCAGGTTCGTGACGCAACCGCTGTGCGATGTCCGCCCCGACCTGCTCCTGCCGGGACAGACTCGCTCCGTGGCGGCCATCCTGGCTGGATTGGATGACCCGCACACCGTAACAATAATTACCAAGCAATGGTAAAGATCACGGCCGTCATATACAGGACATCCCATGAAAAAGACAAAGCCATCCCAAAAAGTTGCCGCGACGGAAGATCCGCACGTCCAATGGACCATCACCCGACTGCAGGCCTGCAAGTCAACGCGTAAAATTGCCTGCCTGACGGCTTACGACCATATCACCGCGCGCCTGCTGGATCAGGCCGGAATCCCCCTGATCCTGGTGGGTGATTCACTGGCCATGACCATGCAGGGACACCGCACCACCTTGCCGGTGAACATGGACGCCATGCTTTACCACACTGCCGCGGTGAGCCGTGGCGTCCGCCAGTCCCTGGTCGTCGCCGATATGCCGTTCCTCTCCTACCAGGTCAGCGATACCGAAGCCATTCGCAATGCCGGCCGCCTGCTACAGGAAAGCGGCGCCGACGCGGTAAAAATCGAGGGCGGCGCCTTTCGCGCGACTTTGATCAGAAACCTGACCCGCAACGGCATTCCGGTGCTGGGACATATCGGCCTGACGCCGCAGAGTATCCGCCTGACCGGCGCCTATAAGGTGCAGGGCCGGCGGGCCCGGGACTCCAATGCGCTGCTGCGCGATGCGCAAGCGCTGGAAGAGTCAGGCGTGTTCGCCATGGTGCTCGAATGCCTGCCGGCTGCGCTCGGCCGCCGCATCACCCGCGCCGTCAAAGTCCCAACCATCGGTATCGGCGCGGGGCCGGGCTGCGACGGCCAGATTCTGGTGACGCATGACATGCTGGGCATCTTTGAAGATTTTCGCCCGCGCTTCGTCAAGGCTTACGCCGATCTCGCCCAAAGGATGCGTACGGCCTTTACCGACTATCGCCGCGAAGTTGAGGGCGGCGCTTTCCCGGACTCCGCCCACTGTTATTAATGCAAACCGTCGAATCCATAACCAGTCTGCAGGCGGCCCTGAACGAATGGCGTGACCGCAAAACGCGGATCGGACTGGTGCCGACCATGGGCTGCCTGCATGACGGGCACCTGTCACTGGCAAGCCTGGCGCGACAGCGGTCCGACCGGGTGGTCCTGAGCATTTTCGTCAACCCCGCGCAATTCGGGCCCGGCGAAGATTTTCAGCGCTATCCGCGGGATCTGGAACGCGACTGCCGTATGTGCGAAAAGGCGGGAGTGGATCTGGTCTGGCATCCAGCACCGGCGCAGATATATGCCGGGGATCATTCAGTTTACCTGCAGGAAGACAGTCTGGGGCGTCACCTGTGCGGCTCCGCGCGGCCAGGTCATTTCCGGGGCGTGCTGACAATCGTGGCCAAGCTGTTCAATTTGATCCAACCGGCGGTGGCGGTTTTCGGCCAAAAGGATGCGCAACAGGAACGACTGATCCGCCGCATGGTACGCGATCTTAATTTCCCCGTGGAACTGATCACCGCGCCCATCATGCGGGAAGCCGACGGTCTGGCCATGAGTTCACGCAACGCCTACCTGGACCCGCAACAACGTCGCGATGCCCTGTGTCTGAGCCGGGCGCTGCGCCGGGCGCGGCGCCTGTACCGGGCGGGGGAACGCGATGTCGAAGTCGTACGTGCCATCCTGCGCCGGGAACTGACGGACAACGCCACGGCGCAGATCGATTATGTTGAAATTGTGGACAACACCACTTTGCAGCCGGTGAGCCGGATGATGCAGCCGGTGCTGGTGGCGCTGGCAGTGCGCTTCGGCGCGACGCGCCTGATAGATAACCTGATGCTGCCGGATGACCGACTGTCGAATCTGCCCGAATGACGGTCGCAACCGTCCCTGTGAAAGCTTAAATCTTATTAACCCGCGGCAACCGGCAGCAAATCCAAACGTAATGTCATTCATCCTGAAATCGGAATACCAGCCGGCCGGCGACCAGCCGACCGCCATCGCGGCCTTGACCCGCGGTCTGACGGAAGGCCGGCGCTTCCAAACCTTGGAAGGGGTCACCGGCTCGGGTAAAACCTTCACCATGGCCCATACCATCGCCGCCTGGGACAAGCCCGCGCTGGTCGTCTCCCACAACAAAACCCTGGCCGCGCAACTGTTCGCCGAACTCAAGGAATATTTTCCGCAAAACGCCGTGGAATATTTCGTCAGTTACTACGACTATTACCAGCCGGAAGCCTACATCCCGCAGACCGATACCTATATTGAAAAGGACTCGGCCATCAACGAGGAGATCGAACGGCTGCGGCTTTCCGCCACCCACTCGCTGATGAACCGCGAGGACGTGATCATCGTCGCCTCCGTCTCCTGCATTTACGGCCTGGGCTCGCCCGAGGACTACCGGGAGATGCTGATCAGGCTCCAGCGCAACGACACAATCGACCGCGAGACGCTGATGCGGCAACTGGTGGACATTCAATACACCCGCAACGACTACGAACCCCAACCCGGCGCCTTCCGCGTGCGCGGCGATACCCTGGACGTCTTCCCCGCCTACGCCCGGCACGGCATCCGCATCGGTTTCTTCGGTGACACCATTGATCAACTGCAGCGGATTGACGCGCTTACCGGCAAACCCGAGGCTGATCTCCCGCGCGCCGCCATCTCGCCCGCCCGCCACTTCGTGATGCCCGCCACGCGCATCACCCCGGCCCTGGCGGCCATTCGCGCCGAACTGGCCGAACGCCTGAAGTGGTTTGAACAGAACAATAAACTGCTGGAAGCGCAGCGTCTGGCCATGCGCACCAATTACGATCTGGAAATGCTGGCGGAAACCGGCTACTGCTCCGGCGTGGAGAATTACTCCCGCCACCTCAGCGGCCGCGGGGCCGGCGAACCGCCCGCCACCCTGCTGGACTATTTTCCCGGCGAATTCCTGACGATCGTGGACGAGTCACACGTCACCCTGCCCCAAGTGCGCGGCATGTACAACGGCGACCAGGCGCGCAAGCAGACCCTGGTGGAACACGGTTTCCGGCTGCCATCGGCCAAGGACAACCGCCCCCTGAATTTCGATGAATTCCTCCAGGCCACCGGCAGGATGATTTTCGCCTCCGCCACACCCGCCGATTACGAGCGCAAAGTATCGCCGCCGCCGGTGCAGCAGGTGATCCGCCCCACCGGCCTCCTGGATCCGGTCTGTGAACTGCGGCCGCTGACGGGCCAGATCGACGAAGTCATGGAGGAAATCAAGGCCCGCGCCGCGCGTCATGAACGCGTGCTGGTGACCACTCTGACCAAGAAAACCGCCGAAGACCTCAGCGCCTACCTGCGCGAAGCCGGCCTGCGGGTCAACTACCTGCATTCCGAAATCGACGCCCTCGAACGCGTGGAGCTTCTGCGCAGCCTGCGCCTGGGCGACTTCGACTGCCTGGTCGGCATCAACCTGCTGCGCGAAGGACTTGATCTGCCGGAAGTCTCGCTGGTGGCCATCCTGGACGCCGACAAGGAAGGCTTCCTGCGGTCTGAATCATCCCTGATCCAGACCGCCGGCCGCGCCGCCCGTCACAGCGACGGCAAGGTCATTTTATTCGCCGACAAGGTTACGGACTCCATGCGGCGCGCCCTGAAACTGATGACCGATCGGCGGGAGCGGCAGACCGAATACAACCGGGAGCATGGCATCACCCCGCGCACCATCATCAAGAAGATTCAGGAAGGCCTGCAACGTAAGACCGCCGGCCAGGCCGTGGAACGCCATGCGCTGGCCCGCGAGTCGGCAGCCGACTACGATGTCCAGACTGCCATCAGCGAGATGGAGGCGGAAATGCTGGCGGCCGCCGATGCCCTGGAATTCGAGCGCGCCGCCATCCTGCGCGATCAGATCGCCGAATTACGCAACGCCGCCGACCTGTCCGGCCCGGAGGATAGCCGGTCCGCCAAAACCCGCCCGACCAAACGCCGCAAGTCGGGCGGATTGCGCTATCCCGGCACCCGCACCGTCAAGGCCCGCCATCACCGCCGGGCCAAGGGCTGACCTGCATCCCTGTTTTGGGCATACCAAAACCAAAGCTTGCAATCCGACGCGCGGATGTCTAGACTTATGCAGTGGAATGCTCCATAAAATATGGGGGCGACAGGTTTCGACGGGTAGGTTGAAGCCGTAGTTGCGCGTCGAGGACCCCGGTTGGCCTCGTAAAACACCCGGGAAAAAAAACAAACGCTAATACTGAATTAGCTCTCGCGGCTTAAATACCGCGACGTCTTGCCGCTGACCGCCTGCTAGGCGAACAAGACGACGACAGCGGGCTGGCGGCGGCGTTGGGTGACCGGACGCCTCCGCGAGATTCACGTGGACACTAACCGTTGCAACGCCTGTCTGCCGGCAATTGCAACGGCGAGATTTAAAGACAGAATACACGCGTAGATGCTGCGGTGACTCTTATTCGGACGGGGGTTCAAATCCCCCCGCCTCCACCATTTTTCGCCGGAAGGCGAAAATTGCCGCGCGGTCTTGTCCGCCATAGCTTTAGCGACGGCGGAAGACCGCGCAGCGGCGAAGGCGGGCCTCTCATGATTTGATCATGTCCACATCCGACACGCTTCCGCCGGCCATGCATGACTGTACCGTGACCCTGCTGACCGGCGGAGGATATTTTCTAGGCTACGGCAACTGGGGCACCAAATACATTCCACGCGATAATTACCTGGTAATGCTGGATGAAGCCCGGCATTACGCCAAACAAAACAGACAACCATCATAGGATAACGCACAACATGTCACAGGATCCGGAAAAACGCCGGCGGGAAGCATTACAGCAGCAACTGATCGACTGCCAGGCCTATGTCACCGCCTACGAGGATGAGGAACTGATGCGGCGGCCGGAACTGCGGCCCATGCGCCTGGCCCTGGAATTGATCAAACCGGAGATCGCGCAGAAAGACAACCATGTGCATTCCACGGTGGTGGTTTTCGGCAGCGCCCGCACCCCTACGCCCGAGGATGCCGCACGACAGTTGAACGACGCCCGTCAGCAGGCAGCGGCCAACCCCGATGATCCCGCCGCCCGGGCCGCGCTGGAACGCGCCCGCAAAGGGGTGGAGCATGCAAGTTACTACCAGACGGCCCGCGAATTCAGCCGGATCGTTTCATCCGCCTGTCAGATCCGCGGTGAATGCGACTACGTGGTGGTTACCGGCGGCGGACCGGGCATCATGGAGGCCGGCAATCGCGGCGCTTTTGACGTCGGCGCCAAGAGCATCGGCCTGAACATCAAGCTGCCTTTTGAACAGAGGCCCAATCCCTACATCACCCCGGAACTGTGTTTTGATTTCCGTTACTTTGGCATCCGCAAGATGCATTTCCTGATGCGGGCCAGGGCGCTCGTGGCCTTCCCCGGCGGTTTCGGCACCCTCGACGAACTGTTTGAAGCCCTCACATTGATTCAAACGCATAAAGTGGCAAAAATCCCCGTGGTACTGGTCGGCCGGGCCTTCTGGGAACGCATTGTCAACTTTCCCGCGCTGGCGGAAGAAGGCGTTATTTCCCCGGAGGATCTCGCCCTGATGGAATATGCCGAAGAGGCACAGGAAATATGGGACATCATCGCGCGGTTTTACGAAAACCAGGATGGTGGGCCGTACAGGATTTGAACCTGTGACTTCTACCGTGTGAAGGTAGCACTCTCCCGCTGAGTTAACGGCCCGGAAAAGGTCACTGCCAAAACAGTGTCATAAAACTACCATAAAAGCCTGCTTTGTCAAGCTTGCTGGACAAAATCGCGCGGATCAAACCTGCGGCGGGCCGACTAGTTCGCGGATAAAGGCGCGCAAATCATCGCCCATGTCCGGCCGCTTTAAACCGAACACAAGATTGGTCTTTATGAAATCCAGCTTGTTGCCTATGTCATACCGCGCGCCCTGAAAGCGCCAGCCGTACATCGCCCGTGTCTTCACCAGCAGCCGCATGGCATCGGTCAGTTGAATTTCATTGTTTTTACCGGGCGGGACTTCGGCAATGGCATCAAAAATTTCCGGGGTGAAGATATAGCGTCCAGCAATTGCCAGGTTCGAGGGTGCCTCGTCCATATCGGGTTTCTCAATGAAATCATCAATCATGTAAAGGTTTTCCGCCACCGACCGGCCGGACATGATGCCATAACGGCTGACGCGCTCCATGGGCACCTCCTCCAGCGCCACCACCGATTCCTGATAGCGTTCGAACACCTGCAACAACTGCGAGGTTACCGGCGAATCCGATTCCACAATGGTATCGCCCAGCAGCAGGGCAAACGGTTCGTCACCGATATGGCAGCGGGCATACGACACGGCGTCCCCCAGCCCGTTCAATTCTTTCTGCCAGACAAAATGCACGTTGGCAATGCTGGAAACACGCCGGATCATTGCCAGTTCGGCTTCCTTGCCCTTGCCTTCCAATTCCTGCTCCAGATCGAAATTGCGGTCAAAGTGTTCCTCGATGGCGCGCTTGCCCTTGCCGATGATCATCAGAATATCGGTGATGCCAGCGGCCACCGCCTCCTCAACCACATACTGGATGGTGGGAGTATCCACGATCGGTAACATCTCCTTGGGTTGCGACTTTGACGCAGGCAGAAAACGCGTGCCGAAACCGGCAGCGGGAATTACGGCTTTGCGGATCATGTGGAACCTCCCTGAATAGCGCCGGAACAAGACCGGATTACTGTTTATGCGGCAGGCACAGCCTGGGCTTGATCACCTTGATTTTCAAGCGGCCCAGGGCCTGCTCCAATTCCTGAAACATGCTCTCATCACGGTAGGCGCCGACAATGGCGCCGCCGGATCCGGAGAATTTGGCGCTGGCGCCGACGGAACGGGCGGTCTCGACCATCTTGAGATTGCCCTGGCTGATCTTGTAAATGCTTCTGCGGCGGTGGTCATCGCGATAGGCAATGTAGATCGGCGGCAAGCCGGCAAAGTCCAGATTTTCATAGGTGCCGAAACCGCGCGCTTCCATGTGATGGCGATTGAAATCCATGTAAACCAGGCCCTCATAGGCTTGAACAACGCGATCCTGCAGGCCGGCGGCTATGCCCAGTTCCTTGGTTTCAACTGACAGAATAAGATTGGGCTGCAAAGGCAGAGGTATCGGGACATCGAAAAAAGCCATCAGGGCTCTCAGGCAGGCAGTGATGATGGCGCTGGAACCGGCTAAGCCCACTTGTGATGGAATATCCGAATGATAGCGGATCGTGAAATTCTGCCGCGGCAGCCGGATTTTATGTTCGCGGCAATAGTCATAAAACCGCTTCACGGTCGCCTTGAGCAGGCGGATGCCGCCATAATACCCGCACAGGCGCACATCTTCGGCCAGATGGTCAATACTGTTGAAACGCGAATGATCGCGGGTATTCGGCAGGATTTCCAGTTCCGGAGATTCATAAAGAGTAACTTCGGCGCGAAAATTACTGAACACAAAAGCTATGGTCTTGCCGAAGTAACCATCGGAGGGATTCCCCACCAATCCGGCCCGGGGATAGGCACATGCATTTATAATCATTGTAGCATTAAAATCCCCGGCAAAAACTTTTATCAACCATCCCGCGCCGACGCGCGACCGGTACGCCTAAAGTCAAAAAACAACCCGTTGAATCATACGGCGCCGCTCCACAAATGCAAGTTCGTAATTCGCCGGCAATTATCATCAACAACACCGGACTCGGCGCAATTGGACGGCGCGCTCGGAGAGCCCGCCCTACCTTGCCACAGTCTGAAGCTGAAATGCGTAGAAGGGACAGATCCTCAACGGCGCAACACTTCCTGCACGGCCTGCTGCATAATGCTCCGGTTGACCTGCCGCACATTGGCGGCGTACCCCAGCATCAGCGCGACATCACAAATATTGTTGATCATACGGGGAATGCCGCCGGCCACGGCCAGTTCATCCAGCGCTTCCTGATCAAACAGCCAGATATCACCACCGGCCACCCGGATGCGGTGCTGGACATACTCAACCACCTGCTGCTGATTCAAAGGCTCCAGGGTCCAGGCAATCTGCAGACGTTGACACAAAGATTCCTTCTGGAACATCAGGTGCTCGGCATCAATATAGCCTGCCAGGATCAGGGTAAAGGCCGGCGATATCGGCTGCATCTTGCGGTCGACGAGCGAAATATTCAGCAGCAACTGCAGAAAATCGAACGTATCATTGTCCGTGATTGCCTGGGCCTCATCAATAGCCAACACGGTATGTTTCATGTTGGCGCGCTTCTGGCGCAGGAAGGACACGGCATCAAACGGCGTGGTAATGGTCTGCACCAGTTCGGCAAACCCCATCATAGCCAAAACATGGCGCGCCAGAGTGAGGGTCTCACCCTTGACGTAGTCAAAGCCGATATAAGACGAGTCATTGTCCTTGCCCACTTCCTGGGCCAGCAATTCCAGCACCATCGATTTGCCAATGCCATAAGGCCCGGTCAGAATGCCGCCGAGCTTCCTGTTCTGCGCCAGGTAAACCAGGCGGGCCAGGCCCTCGTGATGCTGGGCGCACAGATAGGCAAACCGGGCATCAGCCACATTTTGGAAGGGCGCTTCTCGTAAATTCCAGCGGGCGGCGCGGGTGACAACGGTTTTGATGGTTGTGATTGCGGGGGCGAAGGTTTGGATGGCGGCGCGGGCGGCTGAGATGGCGTGGGCCGTGGTGATGGCGATAGCGCCGGACTCTTCGCCGGCGACCAGCCTCCGACCTGGTAGGCGGTCGACATATCGTCAGGCAGGCCATGGTGTTCAGGCGCTTTAGCCGCGGCACTGCCGGCCCAATCGCCTTTATCAGCGGTAGAGACATGCGACAAATTACGGGCCGGGGGCGCGGCGGACGGAGCTCTGGCGGACGTATCGGCAGGGTTATAAACCACCAGGCCTTTGCCCGGACAAACAGTGTATGATATCGGCGAAACCAGCTTGCGCTCGCCGAAATACTTGACGGTCTGCCAGGTAAAAACGCCTTCTCCCTCGCCGGGCGCGAGAATACAGGACACTGTGACCATGTCCTCCAGGGTTTTCTTCAGCCTCAACGCCATGGGCGAAACCGGCTTGGGAATGGTCATCAGAACAGTCACATTCAAACGGTCCAGAAACCTCACAAACGAAAAAACATGTTCATGCATGCGGTCGACGGTACTGATGGCCACCAGGGGCAGCACCGTATCGATCACCACCCGATGGATCATGTTGCTCTCAATTATTGAACGTAACTGATCGAACCCGTCGGGCGGCAGCATGTTGCCTTCGCTAAACCCGTATTCCGGGACAAAGTCGCGATACTCCAGCAGGATCAGACGTCCGTTTTCAACTTCCTGCTGCATGTCGAATCCTGATGACACCGAATAGATGGAAAAATCCTTCGACGACATGGTGCTCAACATCATGCAGCGCTCATCCATCTGAAGACCCTGCCGCAGGAACTGCAGACCCACCACCGTCTTGCCGACACCCTTGCGACCGGATATCAAAACCGAGCGGCCATTGTAAACACCGCCGAAGTGATCATCGAAAAACTTGACACCCATTAAGGTCTTGGAAATCACACAGAACTCCCGGAACCGGACAACATCAGACGATCGACAATTTTAGTCGCAAATGAAAGCTCAAAAGGTTTGGTTAAGAAATCCGTTACCCCTACTTGCCTGCATTGATCAATAATATCGTCCGAAGAATAACCGGAAGTCACAATGATCGGCAGCCCGGGGCGCAGGCGCTTTAACTCACACAGCAATTTCAGTTGCTGCAGTTTGCCCGGCAGGATCCAGTCGGTAATGACCACTTTTATTTCCTGGTCCTGCACCAGACGACAGCCCTCGGCGCCGCTCTGCGCAAAAACCAATTCGCCATGAAAAGAGTCCTTCAGTCTCCGGAAATATTCCAGAATGGACGAGTCGTCATCTATCACCAATATTTTAGCCATGATTCATTTCTCAAATAAAGCACACAAAGTCCTGGTCCGTCACAACAGACAATACAAAAACATTTAAGATGAATCAATTGTATAAGACACTGGCATAAAATCAAAACATTTTTTCAAGCAACCAACCTTTTGCACACGGCTGCGTCATTCTCGGCGGCTCGCCCCCGCCTTTGGCGCGGCAAGCCGGAGGTTTACCCCGCTCCTAGCGCATGCGCGCCCTACCCACGGTAAATGCTTATGAAATGGTAGGGCGAGGTCTCCGACCGAGCCGTCTTGCCTGAGAATGACGCAGCCCTGACCTTTTGCATTGCGCGCAATTTTCGTGAATTTTTAAACACTTGACAAATATCGTAAAATCAATACCATGCAACGGTAAAGAGGATTGAAAAGCACAGCACGTCACACACGGCCAACCTGATGATAATGCCATGAACGACAACATGTTGACTGCCACCGGCGTCATAGCAACAATTCTGAGCCTGATTTTCGCCGCTGCTGCCATCTGGAATTCGCGGGTAAGACGCAACCAAATGGAACAGGCAAAGCGTTCTGATCAGCCCGAAATCGGCGCGATCAACTTTGCCCCCATGCCGCCGCCAACCCATGAGCCGGCGGCTGGGACCAAACACGCGCCGAAACAGCCGGCCAGTCCGCCTCAGGCGCTGTTTCGTCAGGTCAAGCCGGGCACCGGCACTCCGGTCGATGTTGACATCGAGAAAGACAATTTGTATGTTTGGGAATAGAGTTTTGAGCGCGGCCCGGCATATTCTGTCATCAGCCAGTCTGCTCATGCTTGTTTCAGCAGCATCTGCGCCGGCGGGTCCGATACCCATCACATCCCTGGCATGGACCTCCGGCGAACAAACTCCAGCCGCTGTTACCAATGCAGCCGGCATGGTTTTTTCCTGTCCCTTCCCTGACACCGTCCGGCGCCATATCTGGGATACCGGCACCCGACTGAATCTGGATGGATATGACGGAGTTGAATTCATTTATTCGACTGATGCGCCCGCGGCCTTCAGCGGCATCACCATTTACCTGCGCAGTGGCGGCGGCTGGTTTGCGGCCAGCCTGCCGGTTGGCGACGGGACCATAAGACACTGGGTTGCCCGCGCTGATTTCACACAACAGGAACATCCCGAGGGATGGGACAAAATCTCCGGCTTGCGCATTTCACCATGGTCCGCCGCCCGCGGTTCCGGCGCCATACGGTTGCATGCCATCACACCGCGCCAAGCCGCAGTGGCTCTGGCCCGACCTGGCGAACAGTCGTCGCCCCAGCCGCAGGAACGGAACTTCGGCATCCAGGCAGCGGACTGGCTGGGGCATCAGTTTGATCGCATGGGAGTGCCCTATGCCATGCTCTCAGACGCTGATATCACTGATAGCGATATTCCGGAACGATACCGGGCGCTGATCCTGCCATATCACCCCAACATCTCCGCCCCGGCGTTACGCCGCCTCCAAAACTTTGCCGGCGGCGGCGGGAAACTGTATATCGCGTATAACGCCAACCGCGAATTGGCGGAATTGATGGGGGTCCAGACCGGCACATTTCTGCCGGGACAGGCACACGAATACCATGCCATGGGGTTTGTTCCGAAACCGGAATGGCGCGGGCCCATGCAGGTTTTCCAGGGCATTCCGCCCAATTTACTGACCATAAAGCCGGCCGGCCGGGACACCAAGGTGCTGGCCTGGTGGCTGGATGACCGCGGTCGGCGTCAGGACCAGGCGGCCTGTCTGCAATCACCACGGGGCGCATGGTTCTCCCATATATTATCCACCGACGATGACGCAGCCCAAAGAAGAATGCTGGCAGCGCTGCTGGATGAATCCGTACCGGGCCTCTTCGCCGATGCTGCCCGCCACCTGTTGCATGATATCGACACGGAACTGAAAAGTATGACGCCGGCGGCTGACACCGGCGCGGCTCACGATGAACTACGGCAACTGCAGACCCGCGCTCGGGAGCTGCTTGACGGACAAAGACCGGATGAAGCCTGGGATGCCGCCGAACTGCTGCAGAAGGCCATTGCACGGCATGCGCTCGCTGAAATCGACAACTCCGGCATGCAGGGAATATGGGTGGGCACGGAAATGCTGACCGGCAACCTGGGCACAATGGCAGACGGCCTGGCCCGGGCCGGATTCTCCGACATCTTCCTGCAGGCAACCCGCGAAGCCGAATCACCGGGCGCTTTCACCGCCATCGCAGCCCAACACCGCATCAACATTCATTTGTGGTATATCTGCTGGAATCTGGACGGTATGCCCGCCGATGAACTTGACAGGCTGCAGACCGCCGGACGGCTGCAACAATCCGCTGAAGGCGGCACAACCCATTGGCTGTGCCCGACACAACGCGCCAACCAGATGCTGGAATTGCAAAGACTGATGAAACTCGCCTCCCAGCCTGAGATTGCCGGCATCCACCTGGACTACATCCGCTATCCCGACGCGCAGCACTGTTTCTGCCCGTCCTGCCGCAAGGCCTTTGAGGAGGAGACGGATCAGCGGATTGAAGCATGGCCGGCAACGGTATTGACCGGCCCGTCCTCCGAGCGCTTTCTGGAATGGCGGGCACAACAGATAACAGATTTCGTGGCTGAATTTTCCCGGCAGGCACGCCTGCATCATCCCAACCTGAAACTTTCAGCGGCGGTATTCCCGCTGTATCCCGCCTGCCGCCTGGAACAGGGCCAGGACTGGGGACGCTGGTTGGCGGACAGCCTGCTTGACTTTGTCTGCCCTATGAATTACACGTCCAACACCGGTGAATTTTCAGCCTGGTTCAGGGCCCAGACCGAACTGCCCGGCGCCCGTGGCCGCGTTATCCCCGGTATTGGCGCAGCCTCAGACCATAGCAGGCTGTCACCGTCCGCCATCGTAAAACAGATTCTGGCCGCAAACAATATCGACAACACCGGCTTTGTGATTTATAAACTTACCCATGGCCTGAACCGGGTATTGCTGCCGGCAATGCATAATGCGCGGCGTCACCAAATTGCGGACGATGATTGACGCGAACACCAAGATGACTTCAACACGAACATTTATTGAAAGCAGGCGTGACACCCGGCCCAAACAGCGGTTAGCGCTGGCGATTTTGTGCTGCATCAGTTTTACGGCAATGGACGGCATCGCCACATCCCCGGAGATTGCGGCCACGCCCCTGTCTTGCGGGGAGGCGGCATCCGGCCTGCAGGGTGAACGCGGTTCCATGCAGTTTTTCAAAATAGATATTCCGGACGGACAGGCCCGCCTGACGCTGAAAATCGACGGGGAAAGCGGTGATGCGGACATTTACCTGCGACACGGCGCTTCGCCGACCTTGAGTGATTATGATTTCAGGCCCTACGTCACCGGCAATATCGAGGAGATCATCATCAATGCACCCACTCAGGGGGTCTGGTTCGTGATGCTGCACGGCTACGACAGCTATGCGGGCGTCAACCTGTCCGCCACCTGTGTAGCCGAACATATCCCGGTCAACGGGGATCTGCCCCTGCCCTACCGTGATATGGAACTGGCGCTGTATTACGAACTGTACGGTTTTGCGGCAAGCAAGGATGAAATATGGACGACCGAACTGCGCGCACAGGCCCTGCGCCAGGAAGGGCGCCTCGCTTTCACTGCCGGCAACTATACCAATGCCATAATCGCCTGGGAAAAATGGCACGCCCTGGAACCGGACAATGCCGAACCGGTGGCCCTGATCGGCGATGTGCATCTGAGCCGCGGCGATATTACCAATGCCATTGCCAGTTACCGGAAGAGTCTGGAGGTTTATCCGGGCCAGATCGGTCTGGTATTCCGTATGGCGCGATTGCTGGACAACGCAGCCGGACAGGGCGAAGCCGCCCGCGACCTGCTGAATTTTTACGCCCGCCTATTTCCGAATCATCCGATGATCACCCTGGGCCAGGCCGAATGGCTGGTGCGGCGCCACCGTTACGATGAAGCCAAATTGCTGGCCCAAACCGTGGTTGACTCCGCCCCGGAACAATTTTCCCCCGACAGCCTGCAGGCCCTGGCGCTGTTGCACGGCCTGTTGACAACCATGTCTGAACGCATCAACAACTTCGCAGCCATGCTGGAAATAGGCCAGCGCCCCGGCATGGCGTCACATCTGGCCTGGAGCATCCACGACCACAACCTGCTGACTTACCCGGAATCCTGGATGCTGCTGGGTTTCCTCGACCGGATGGCCGTGAATGCTGCCGACCGGGCAAAGCGCGAAGTTTACAACCAGCTCCTGCCACGCACCACCCTTGCCCGGGAAGATTTTCATGCCGGGCGCCTTTCCCAGGACTGGCTGGCGTCCCGGGGTGAAAACCTCCAGGACGACGGCCGACTGGTGCTGCACACCGACAAGACGCAGACGGAAACCGCCTTGCGCCTGATCGGATCCGATGCCATGCCGAGCGGCTTCATAGATGTTTCCATTAACCACACCCAGGGATTTTTCTGGATGTACAGCCGCCGGGGCGCGGATAACATGGTGCGCTTCGGCTTTGATGAAGACGACCGGATTTACCTGCAATTATGGTTGCGGGGGCAATTGCTGCAGAACCATACCCGTATGTGGCACCGCACCCATAAGACCCGCAACCCCTGGCTGCGGCTTGAATTGCGGGGCGATGCCGCCTTCGGCTTCATTGACGGCGAACCGGCCTTCAGCGCCCCGCTGGCCATTCCGCTGGACATGGGGCTGGGTTGGTGGGGATTCGCCCCCTGGGCCGCGGAGCCCGGCCGGGCCGGCGTTATCGCGAGCCGGATCAGCGGCGGACCATTGCCGGTGCTGCTGGGGCTGTATGAATCTGGTGACGCCACCACACTCGCCGCGCAAGACATCGACCGACTGAAGAACTACATGCGCGGTCTGAGCGCCATGGCGCCCGCCTGGTATACTCAACAGGCGGACAGTTCGGTAACTCCCGACGGCAATACCGAGAAGTATAATGACCTGCGCCTGCTCTGCCGTTATTACCGGGTGCGCCTCCTGCCCCTGTTACGCGTCCATGATCTGATCAGCCTGGACATCCCCGGCCTGCTGGCCCGCGCCCGCAAGGATCGCGTGGACGGTTTCACTCTGCTGGTTGAGCGCATGCCTGACCCGCAATGGATCGCCGCAACCGAGCGGATGCTGCTGGACACGCCGTTGAGTCTGCACATCCTGCTGCTCGACGCCAACAGCCGGAAAGCCTACCTGCGGGAAATCTGCGCTTTCGTCGGATTGTTCGCCGGACCGCGCCGCATCCAGATCATCCCCATTCTGGAAGGTGACGCTTTACCCAGCATGAACGACCATGAACCGCTAAACACGGAACTGCCGCATGCCCTGTTGCGTCTTTAAGCAATCCCCGGAAAACCGCCACATGCCCATCAACACCCATTACAGCGCACCCGGGACGGGAAGACCGACCGACTGGCAGGGCATGATTTCCCGCTGCGAGACTTGCAAGCTGTCCATCCGGGTCATCGAGTCGCCTTCGCCGTCCGTCTGCCCCTTCTGCCGCGCCGTGTTGCACCACAAGCCCTGCACCCCGCCGACGCCCGTGCCTCTGCCGCCGGAGGAAAATCTTGAAGAACGGCGTCGTTTTCTATACGGCAAACCACCCCTTTGGATTGTGTTGACGCTGGGAATGATCGGCACTTTGCTGCTGACGGGCGCGGTCTATCTGCAGGTGACCAACCTGGAACACTACTGGTATGCGCCGGCGGTTAATATTTACAGTGTGATCGTGGGGATGTTCATTATCTCCCGGTTTATCTTCGCGGCCTTTTACATCCCCCCGCCCAAGGTGGGATTTCATCCCGCCGTCAGCGTGGTGATTCCCTGTATGAACGAGGAAAAATCCATTGCTCGTTCCATTGCGCGCGTTTACGCTGGGGGTTATCCGTCGGACCTGATGGAAGTCCTGACGATCAATGACGGGTCCACGGACAACACGCTCCAGGAAATGCTCAGGGCCCAGGCGCTCTTCCCGCGTCTGGTAGTGGTGGATTTCGAATACAACCGCGGCCTGTCGCACGGCATGGCCTGCGCCTCGATGCTGGCGCGCGGCGATTTTATCGTTTACGTTGATTCCGATACGTTCCTGATGCCAGACGCCATCGAAAAGCTGGTCCAGGGTTTCATCGACCCCACGGTCGGCGGCATCGCCGGACATACGGATGTGGAAAACGCGCGGGTCAACCTGTTGACCAAGATGCAGGATGTGCGCTACTTTTTCTCCTACAAGATCATGAAGGCCTCAGAAAGCATTTTCGGGATGGTGAGCTGCCTGCCCGGCTGCTTTTCGGCCTATCGCCGGGTTTGCGTACTGCACGTGATGGAGGAATGGATGAAGGAAAAGGTTTTCGGCGTTGACGGTCGTTTCGGCGACGACCGCAGTCTGACCAACCTGGTTCTGCGCGACTACCGCATTCTCTATGATGACGAAGCATTGGCCACCACCATCGTTCCTGAATCATGGATGCAATACACGCGCCAGCAGGCTCGCTGGATGCGTTCTTCCATCCGCGGCATGATCAACGCGTCAACATTCATCTGGCGCAAACATCCCGTGCCGGCCCTCTCCTGGTATGCCATGATGTTCCTGCCGGTCATCGAGCCCTGGATTATTCTCCAAGCGCTGCTCATCGTTCCCATGGTCTCCGGCGTCATCACCACCTCCTACATCATCGGCGTTACCGGCATTACGCTGGTATGGTCTTTGTATCACTTGCAGAAAACCGGCCGCACCCACTGGTGGGCCGGCTTTATCTTCACTCTGACGTATGTCTTCTTTTTTTGCTGGCAGATTTATTATGCATTGTTCACCTTGTCCAGCAGCAAATGGGGAACCCGGGCACAGCAATGAAGATTGAACGAAATCACCGACCAAGATCCGCCGGGACAGACAAACCGGGGTTTGCCGACAAATTACCGATTGCCTCGGCGCGCGTTCAGGTGCTCAAGGCCAACTACCGCCAGGCCTGGCTTTATTTGCTGCTGCTGCTCTGTCTGCTGGTCGCCTGGTGGATGCCCATGCGTTACCTGATCCTGCACTGGATGTCCTTCCGGCCGGAATCCATTGCAACCCGGGATGCCTATGAGTTCGTCGCCCTGGCATACACCGGCATCTCCAGTAATCCCGGTGAAATCTCTCCTGAAACCTTCCGCAAACAGATCACGGCGCTGCGCAAGGCCGGCTACCACGCCATCACGCTGCAAGACGTTGTGGCCCTTTACGAAGAAAACCGGCCGCTGCCACGCCGGGCGTTGTTGTTGACCTTCGACCATGCCCGTAAATCATCGTATTTTGACGCGCGGCAGGTACTGCGGCGCGCCGGCTGGTCCGCCGTGATGTTTCTGTGGACCAAGCCCATCGAGGACAAGGATCAGGCGGCGCTGCGCTGGCCATATATACGATCAATGCTGCTCAGTCGCGCCTGGGAAGCAGGGGCTCAGAGTCATGACGGATTTGCGCAGGTGACCGCCGACAGCGAGGGCAACCAAAACAACTTCATGACTACCCCCCGCTGGTTGACCAGTGAAATGCAGTATGAATCACCGGAAGATTTCCGCCAGCGCCTGATGGAAGATCATAATACCTGCCGCAGAATCATCATGGATGAGACCGGCTACACCCCGCTGGCCTACGCCTATCCCTACGGTGACTTCGGGCAGTTTGACGAACGCGCCATTTTCACCAGGCTTCACCGCTTAACTGGCTGGTGGACTGGGGCGATTTAACTCTGGCCGACGGCCGTATCGACTTCACCGCCCAGCCGGACACCACCGGCGCCAAGGCCTGGCTTAACGGCAGCGACCTGTACCGCGACTTCCACATGCGCCTGCGTCTGCGCATCGCGTCTGGACAATTCGGTATTTTCTGCCGCGCCACCCCGGATGGCGAGTCGCACATTTATTTCGCCCTGGGCGATAACGGCGACGTATGGTTGCGCCAGAAGCATGCCGGCATGCAACCCTTCACCCTGGCTTCCGGCCGCTACATGGCAGACCGCAACGGCGAGATCAGTCTGGAAATATTTTTACGCGACCGGCTTTTCCATGCCGCCGTCAACGGGCGGCCGGTATTCGATGAAATTGCCTCTATCCGCGGCGAACTGCGTCCCGGCATGGTCGGCTTCAGCGTCTGGTATCCATCGCCCGACACGGCCCAAGCCGCCATCGTCTCGCTGGATCTGAAGCCATTGACCACGGCTTTTCTGACATGGAATTCGGTGGAGAGTACCTCCCCCGCCCTGTCATCCTGGCTCGGTTACAATGCTTTTCGCTTCACCCACCTCGCACCGCCCTGGCAACGCCTGGCGGCGCGCGGCCAGTCTGAACAATTCGGCTGGGATGCGGAATTCTTCAAGACCCTCGCGCGCATTTATCGAATGCAATTGCTTCCGGAGGTCATTATTGAAAACATGGACACCAGCATCGGCAACTTATCCGATCGTCTGGCGCAAGCGGCGACCGCCATCCCGGCCCAGGGAATCCTGTCTGACTTCAGTCAGATTGAGGGCACTCATTCACCCGCGCGCATCACAGCCTGGCTGCAGTCGCTGAGCCGTTCAATGAAAAATCATGACCTGGACATGGTGGCGTGCCTGCCGCAATTTTTGAAAACCGCGCCCGCGCTCGCATCTCTTTTCCAGGGTATGACCAACCTGGTCGTGGCCATGGACCAAGTAGCCGCCGAGGAATTGCGCCGGGACAATCACGTCCGGCAAATCGCCGACATCCATTATGCCGCACTCACCAACAACAGCAACGATCTGGTCGTTCACCAGCTCACCGGCCCGGTAACGCCGTTGATGGCCTTGCCCGATGAAGCTTCGGCCGCTATTTTACGCACTGACGGGCACGCCGCCTTCCGGGCCGGCAGTTTTGAACGGGCCGTTGAAATCTGGAAGCACTGGAGCGATCTCGATCCGCAAAACAGCGAACCGCTCTCCCTGATCGGTGATGTTTACCAGCGCATGGGCCTGATTGACCAGTCGGTGGATCACTACCTGGCCAGCCTGGAACGTAATCCCGGACAAATCGACTTGCTGGTGCGTTGCGTGCGTTTAATGAGCCGCGAGACCCGCCGGACGGATGAGGCACAGTCACTGCTGGAACTGTATGAACGTCTTTTCCCTGACAATCACGACATCGTCCTGGCCCAAGCCGAGCTGTTGCTGCAGCAGAAACGCCCCGATGCAGCGGCCGCGAAGATCAGACGCATTATCGAAACTTATCCCGATGATCTTGAAGCCCGCGCCATTCTGCATGGCCTGTTGCCGGAGTCCAGAGACCGGGCGGCCAACCTGAACAGTATGCTGGAAATAGGCACACGCCCCGGCCGGGAAAAGCAGATGGTCCAGACCATTCACCGCTGGAATCTGCTGCGCTGGCCCGAATCCTGGCGATTAATGGAATTTCTGGAACGCATGCAGGAACTAGCCATCAATCCCGATGAAAAAAACATTTTGAACAACCTGCTGCCGCGCACCACCATCGTTCGGGAAGATTTCCACGCCGGCCGGATTTCCGACAACTGGCTGGTTTCAGGTGATCCCGAAGACCAGCACGACGACACGCCGTTTCTGGGTACCGACCTGACACAGACTGAAGCTGTTCTGCAACTGCATGGGTCGGATACCATGACCAGCGGATTTATCGACACGCTGGTTGAAGATGTGCGTGGGTTTTTCTGGCTTTATGCCCGTCGATCAGAAAGCAGCATGATTCGCTTCGGCTTCGAACAGGCAGGCAAGCTGTACCTGCAAATATGGAAGGACGGCGCGGTATCCGTCAACCAGAACCGGGTCTGGGTGCGACCGGACGGCGCCTTCCGTATCCGTCTGGAAATACGCGGCGATGGCGCCGCCGGTTACATTAACGGCCAGCCGGCCTTCGGCGCGCCCATCCCCATTCCGCACGACATGGGTCTGGGCTGGTGGGGGATTGCGCCCTGGGCGCCAAAATTCGGTGTAGCCCAAGCCCTCCTGCGCGAAATCAATGGCGGCCCGCTGCCGGTCCGCCTGGGCATCTTCGCGCCACGT
>JAIVGW010000150.1 GCA_020201415.1 Lentisphaerota bacterium | reverse complement strand
CCCGTACCTTATCATCATAGTCGTTACGCGTCGCCGCCAGCGTGGCCGGCGGACTCAACCGACGCCAGCCTCCGTCCATCACGCTGTAGCCACCGGCGTACCCGAAGGTATTAACCGTGCGCACCCAGTAGTAATATTGACGTCCGGCCTCCGCCGTCAGATCCTCATACACCGTCGCCGGCGCCGCCACCGTCGCCAGCGGCGCCGCGCTGCCGAGATCCGGCAACACACCCCGCCGCAACTCGTAGGATGTGGACCCCGACACCACCGGCCATTCCACCCGCACCATGTTCGTGTAGAGCCCGTCCGTGGCCCGCAACCAGAGCGGCGCTGATGGTGAAAACACCGTCACCGATACATTGACCTGCTGCGTCAGCACCACCCCTTCGCCATCCGCCGCCGTCACTTTAACCTGCCCCGCATGTGTGCCTTCCGTGAATCCGGCTGATCCGCTCACCCCAACCGCCACCGCGACCCGGTCGCCCGGTCCCGTGCTCTGCCCGGATGTTGGATCCAGCGTCAACCAGCCCTGGTCCGCCGACAGATTGAAGGGCAGCGCGCCCGATCCCGCGTTCCAGACTTCTACCGGCTTGGTATCGCTGATCGTCGCCCCGCGCGGGATGGTCCAGGACAGCAGCGGCGGATCGCGCCGCAACCCCATCACATTCACCGCCACCGCCAGCTCCTGCGTGGTCCCGCCGCCATCCGGCGTAATCACGCTGATCAGGCCCTGGTGCAGACCCAGCGGCAGGCCGGCGGTATTGAACGAGATCATGTGGCTCACCGATGCCACTGTTGCCGTGCCATAGGTGGGGGTGACGCTCAGCCAGGGTTGATTAGTGGCAATGGTGTAGGTAAACCCGCCTGTGCCGAGATTGGTCCGTCCGGTCGGCCATGCCGTACCCGAGGAACACCTGGTTGCTGATCGACACCGGCTTTATCGCCAGCCCCACCACATCGAGCACGATATCCACATATTGGGTCGCGCCGCCCCAGTTGGTCGAAGCCAGCTCCAGGATCGCCGTATGCCGCCCCAGGGGCAGATCCACCGTGCTGTAACTGACGTCGATCCCATTGGTCATGGCGTCAGTCATCACGCCGGTGTCCGGTGACGCCGTCACCCAGTTGGTGGAGGGAGTGATGGTATATGTGAACTCGCCGATGCCGGAGCTGATCACCTTAAAAGACTGCTGCGCGGCATCCTGCCCCTGCACCACTACATTGCTCAAAATATTGGGCGCAGCAGACAGCCCGGCCAGGTTCAGTGTCACCGTCACATCGTTCGACCAGTTATAGTCGTAATTACTCAATCCGGCGTTGGTCACTGCCACGCCAACGATTCCCGTATATACGCCCGGAGCCAGCGCGCCGGTATCGGAGATGAGGCCCACCGTGACGGATTCCGGGAATGGCGGCGAGATAGTCTCGTTGGTGGAAACCGGACGCAGCCAGGATGTCGCCGGCGGCTGGGTCTGGATCGCAAAATGCGCATCCTCCGGGAACATGCCGGTCGCCGTGATATCCACCGACAGGTTCGTCATCACATTACCCTGGAACAGCTGGTTGGTCAGGGTCAGGGGATCGACCGCCATGGAGAAGTCAGGCCGCTCGTAACAGCCGATATCCACGACGCCCTGCATGATGCGCGGATTGCCGTCCAGGTCCGTGGCATCATCCATCCATGACTGGTATAACCCGGCATCCAGGCAAGGAGAATTGCTGGCCAGATGATAATTTTGCAGATCGAAATCCACGAATGACGGCTCATTGGTAATACTGCCATTAGCGTAAAAATTGGGGTCCAAGGTGTCCGGGGTTGTGCAACTATTCGTAAAATAATTGTCGACATAACCCGTGGCACTTCTCAGATTTCCCAAGCCGCCAGTGTTGTGGTACAATATGGTATTTTGCGCTTGCAAGTAGCCGGTATCAGTGCCGCCGATATGAATTCCGCCGGCGGACGACCCTAATGTGCATTGATTTCCCACAATGGTTGTGTTGACAAAACTCATCCGGGGTTTGCGGCCCAGATAGATTGCGCCGCCCTCGCGCGCCAGATTGTCAATTAACAGGCAATTGCGCATATCAAGTGTCAGCCGTGAAGTGTAAATGGCGCCACCTTGTCCGCCAGTGGCCGTTGAGGCACGATTGCCGCGGAAAACACTGTTGTAAATGACGGTTGTTCGATTGTTGGAATCAAAGTACAAAGCACCGCCACTTTTGCCTGAAGCGGTGGCTGTATTGTATTCAAACAATGAGTCATATATGTAAAAAGGACTACTGGTAGATCGATATATTGCCCCGCCATCCTGGGTAAGCGCCTTGTTATTACGAAACACGCTGTTAGACACAACCATGATCGCCCGTGTGGTATCGTCGACTTTATTAACATAGGTCGCTCCGCCATAATTTTGCGCGATATTATCCGCGACAACGCAATCATGAATTTCCGAGTGCATATTATAGGTTCCACTGGGTCCGGTGTCATAGTAGATCGCTCCGCCGTTAGGCGCATAACCGTTGGTCAAGGTGAATCCGTCCAATATAAACCGCGGGCTGGATTGACTGTAAGAAATGGTCATGCATCTATTGAGGCCTTCGCCATCAATTATGGTATTGGCAGCACCATCAATTGAACGCAGCATCAGTAATTTGTCCGCAAACAGCACATTGGTGGCGCCGTCAGGAGACACAACAGCGTTGGTTGGCACATTATACCGGCCTGGCCCGACAAGAATGGTATCCTCGGGATCGGCGACATTCACGGCATCCTGGATATGGGTCGCCGCCGTGTACCAGTTGGTATAGGGCGGCGTCGGATGCATATTATGGATCGCCACATGGCGCGCGCCGGGCGGTGACGGCGGCAACGCCTCCAGCGTCACCACGCAGTTGACCGACGAAGTCACCGTGCCGCCCGCATTGTTGATCACGGTCAACGATAATTCATAGACGCCCGGCTCGCGCAGCGTCACGTAAGGCTCTCCCGGCGTCAGATCGGGCTCAGGCCCGGACTCCAGGCGCGCCACCAATTGATGAATACCGATGGGTTGCCCATCGAACAGTCCGCTGGTGGATCCGGCATCAATATCATCGCCGGTAATGCGCAACGTGTACCCACCCGCCTTGCGGGTCAGGCTGGACTTGATCGCCACTTCCGGCAATACTTCGGTATATTTTATTTCACCCTTACCGCGCAGGAGGAATACTGACGCTGAGGAATTAGTGAACCAGGCATAGCGGGTGATGGTGGCATTCCCGGCGGGCTGCGGAAAAGTCAGTTCGGTGTAGGGAATCGCGGTGGAGATCCAGGCATTGGGATCGATTGCGCCGATATCGCCGGACTCGGTGATCTGATAGCGGTCATAATCCAGCGGCAGCGGGAATTCCACCACATCCACCACATTGGAATTGGTGAATTCACGGCTGGCGGTATCGCG
>JAIVGW010000149.1 GCA_020201415.1 Lentisphaerota bacterium | reverse complement strand
CGTCAGACCTACGCCACCACCCAGTCCCGGATTTACCTGGACGTGGTGCGCATTTCCGAAACAAGGCTTGAAATCACCGGCGCTTCCGAGGACGGCATCCAAGCAGCAACGGTAATAGTCAATGGAGAAATTCAACAGCGCCTGGCGCCCGCCGACGATCCGCGCATTGTCACGGCCGGCCTGGACTTAACGCTGGCGCCGAATGATTTCTGCTATGTGCGCCTCACTACCGACAAGGGCAACATGGCCTGGTCATCGCCGACCTGGGGCGACCGGGCTTGAACAATGCGAGCAAATCATGCAAAAACGCGAGATCATCGTCAATGACCTGATTCAGAAAAACTACCGGTACCTGCTCACCGAACCGGTCGGGCGCAATTTCCATCCGGATTTCCAGCCGGAACTGACGCCGCGCCAGATGTTGGAACTGGGTGTGTTCGGCGGCAAATACATGACCGACTGCCGCGCGGAATTCCCCCGATCCTGGTTCGCGCGCGCGAAGCTGTCGCCGAAACTGCGCGATCCGGCCATGAATTATTTCAAGGTGGACGCCTCGCAAGCCCTGTCCCAATGGGTGATCAAGGGCTGGATTCACCGGGAAGATCCGCGCGGCTGGTTTCAATGGTACTGCCGGTACTACATGGGCCGGCGCGGACCGGATGACGCCCGGCAGATTGCGCGCTGGAAGGCCATGCGCCGGCATATCGCCCAACTGCGCAAAAACTGCCGGCCGGGCGACCAGGCCTGCCGGCCCGTGCAACGTCAGGCGTTACTGCACTGGGCCTATGACAGTCGCCGGATGTAGCCCGGTCAATAGGTTGTGTCAGCCGGCGGCGTACAAAACAATCCGCCAGGCCGCCAGCAGAACCAGCAGGCAGGCGACCTGCAACAGCCACTGCAACCATGGCGCCAGCCTGACTTCCCGTGGCAGACTGAACGGCAGGCCCAGCAGACAGCCCCAGCCATAACCCGCCAGATGCGCGGTCAGATCACTCTGCGGGCCGGTCCCCAGCAATGTCAGCAGCGCGAACCCGGCGCCCAGCGGCAGCCAGGCCCGGCGACCCAGCCCGCCGAAACCCTCCCGGCGGCTCAGCTGCACCGTCTGCCGGATCGACATGATGCCCAAGGCAGCGAAACCGGCGGTTGAAGCGCCGAAGCTCACGGTATGCGCAGACTGAAACCAGCTCACGGTATGCGCAGACTGAAACCAGGCAGCAGTGAAGTTGCCCGCCACTCCTGCCGCCAGGATCAGCAGCCAGCCCAGACCGCCGCCGAACAGGCCGCAAACACCCCAGCCGAAAAACAGCAACGCCAGCATGTTGCCCAGCAGATGCGGTGCGCCGCCATGAATTGTCAGGGCAGTGACCAGCCGCCACCATTCCCCATCCTGCAGGATTAACCGGGCATCGGCCACGGCCCGGGACAGGATCGCATTTGAGGCATGATATTCACCAAACTTCATATAAAAAAACAGCAGGCAGCAACAGACCCATACTGGCGACCAGCTGACATGTCCGGCCGGTTCCCTCTCATCCGGCTCACGCCGTGCAGCACGGCGCAGCTCATCCTCCTCATAGGCCGCCAGTTCGGCGCGCGCTTCGTCCTCCGCCGGCGCCGGCACCAGAATGCGCCACAGGCCATCGGCCTGCTCCAGATGGTAATCAATGTCGCGCGCCGCCAATACGGCCAGCCATTCCATGATCTTGTCGCCGGCGGTCTGCGCTACTTCATGCATATTGTCGTCAATTGCCTGCATACCGGGATTTTGCGCGCAATCATATTTTTTTGCAACCGGAGAAACTTTTTGAATTTCTTGTTTTTTACGGCAGTTGTGGCAGAATGTAACAATCTTATGCAAAATTACCTGCAACAGATGATGCCCAACCTGAACCTGTTGCTGCGGCAACCCGGCTCGAATATGGAACGCTGTCTGTTTCCGGGCCGGGCCTGCCTCCAGTCTTTCGCAACCGGAGTAAGGCAGGCCGGTGGGTTACGGGAGCACCACCGGCAATTGCAATCTCTGACCGGGGAGTAGCATGCAATTCACCGCCATAGATTTTGAAACCGCCAATGCCACACGCTCTTCCGCCTGCTCCGTCGGGCTGGCCATCGTGGAAAACGGACAAATAATCCACCGGATCCACCAATTACTGCGCCCCACGCCCCCGGATTTCCACCCGTTCAATGTCGCAATCCACGGGATTACCGCGGCCGATGTAGCCGGCGCGCCATCTCTAAGTGAATATTGGCCCATACTGGCACGGCAGGTGCGCGGGCCGCTGGTGGCGCATAATGCGGCTTTCGACATGAGCGTATTGCGCAGCGGCCTCCATGCCGGAGCACAGGTCTGTCCGGCAATAGATTATTTCTGTACATTGGTGATTGCCAGGCTCACCTGGCGCAATCAATCATCCTATGGACTCAACCGCCTGGCGGAAAGCCTTTGCATTACCTTCCGACACCATGATGCCGCCGAGGATGCCATGGCCTGCGCGCGCATCGCCCTGGCCGCATGTGCAAGGCATGGCGCAACATCGCTGTATGATTTACCCCGGGCCTGCGGTCTGCGGATCGGCACCCTTGCGCCCGACGGCTACAAACCCTGTGGCGGACCGCGCCGGCCACGTTCAGCATGGCGGACGGTCCGGCCTTCAACGGCCGTAAACGCTCAACCGCAGAACCGGTAGGGTCTCCTCGGCCAGCGTGGGGTTCAAGTCGAACAAGATGAATCCCGCGCAGTTTAGCGCCCGCAGGCGCAGGATCTGTTCCATGACCTGGTCGGGCAGCAACCGGCTCTCGCTGGCGGTGACGCCCAGTCCCGGATAAATCCTGCCAGCCGCGCCCGGCAACCCGGTCTGGGCAGCAAGCACCGCGGTAAATTCAGCGGCATTTTCCGTGTAATTCATCGGCGTAAGGAAATCAACCAGACCGGCTTCCAGCCAGGCCCCCCAGTCCTGCCCCACACTGGCTCGACAGGCGGGATAGCCCTGGTAAACCGCGGCTGACAGCCGTATTTTGCCTTTATGGCGGGCCAGCCGGCCGCGCACCTGGCGGACAAATTCGGTGATCTGCCGGCAGCGCCATTCCTGATACCGGTCGGCAAGATTGCCGTGCCGGGCGGCCGCCGGCCAATCCGGCACGGCCCGTCCCAGCCACCTTTCGAAATCACTGCGGCAGTTATCACAAAAACAGGCTTGCGGGCCGGGGTAACGCACGTAGTCCAGGTGAATGCCGTCCACCAGCCCGGAACGCGCCGCCTCATCGATGGCAGCCAGTTCCTGGGCCATATTAGCCGGATGGCTGGGACACAACCATGGCAGCACTGCGCCCGTGTCGGTGCGTTGCAGGCGGCCGGCCTTTTGCAGCCTGGCCGTCTCCGTTGCCGGAACGGCGCCGAGATTCCAGCATACTTTCCACAGATGCAGTTCCAGGCCGGCGGCGCGGGCGGCTTCGGAAGACTGGCGCAATTGATCGCCGTAAAGACGGTGAACATCGGATGACGGCAGCACTCTGCTCGGATAATGCGCGACTCCGGCCCATAAGAGATTGGGAAACACCGCCGTGACCCCGGACTCCGCCAGCAGCCGGCAGGTACGCGGCCAGTCACCCGGATACAGTCCTGTTCCGGTATGATTCCAGACGCCGCGAAATTCGCCGGGGCGGGGCGGCAGGGCCACGGCATATGCCCGCACCAGCGCGCGGCGCAGCTCTTGAGCATCCCGCAGGACCGCCCGATAATCGGCACGCTCCATAC
>JAIVGW010000391.1 GCA_020201415.1 Lentisphaerota bacterium | reverse complement strand
CTTCTTGGAGCGTTGAGTATGCAAGAAAAAATTCATCCGGATCTCCAGTTCAGCGTGGTGTGTGATGATGTGCGCCAGGAGGCCAACGGTAAATTCATTCTGATCGGGCTGTTCGATGTCATTTCCGGAAACAAGCTTCCGGTACGCTTTCCACGCCTGTGCGTGGTCAATCGCTGGTGCGGCGGCGACGGGACCTTTACCCAGGTCACCCGGATTGTCCGTCCCGATCAGTCCACCGTGCTGGCCAGTGGGCGGGAAATTCCGGTAAAATTAAAAAATATTGAAGCCACGGCCACCAATGTGGAGGTATTCGGCAATCTGGTGATGCCCGATCCTGGCGCCTACTGGGTGGAAATTATTATGGAGGGGGAGCTCCGATTGCGCTATCCCCTGCGTGTGGTGTTGGTTGCGCCCCCTGCGCCGCCAGGGGAAGGGCGGTCTGCTCCCCACCGGAATAATTAATCGGAGCGACGTTTGCTTGTGAAAGCCGCCATTGTCCAATGCGGGGGATACCAGCCGGAGACCATTTCCTCGGCCGTTGAGCGCTTACTGGCATTACTGGATTTGCCCTGGACCGGGTTGTGGGGTGGACGCCGGATATTGATCAAGCCCAACCTGTTGACTGATAAACCGCCGGAATGCGCGGCCACCACTCATCCGGAAGTGGTGCGCGCGCTGGTGCGCCTTGTCAAACACCACGGCGGACTACCGCTGGTAGCCGACAGCGCCGCCAGTCCGGTCAAGCTGGCGGCGGTCTGGGAACGCACCGGATTTGCCGCCATGTGCGCCGAAGAACAGGTGCCCTTGATCAGCCTGGAACAGGCCGGCGCCGAAATGTTCAACTTTCGCGGCGTTCCCTTCAGCATAGCGCGCCCGGTATTGGAAGCTGATTTCATAATCAACGCTTGCAAATTGAAGACGCATCTGTTGACAGTCATCACCAATGCCGTGAAAAACATCTACGGGGTGGTTCCGGGAGCGCAGAAGACGGCCCTCCATAAGCATTTTCCCGATCCGGGTTCCTTGGGCGCTTTTCTGGCGCATCTCTACAGCCTGGTGCGGCCGGGCCTGACGGTAACGGACGCCGTGCTGGCCATGGAAGGCAATGGCCCGTCATCAGGCCGCCCAGTTTCGCTGGGATTTCTAGCGGCATCCACCGACGGAGTCATGTTGGACGCCGTCGTCAGCCGGTTGCTGGGAATTGATCCGACGATTCTGCCTTTTCTGGTGCCGCCTTTGACCGATGATGCCGGCGCCCTGGCGGCAAGAGGGGTGCTGATGGGCGATGTGGCTGCGGTCCAGGGCGCATGTGCGGGATTTGTTCTGCCTGCCACCTTGCCCCGGCGCCTGATTCCTGCCGGATTGGTCCGGTTGCTGCAGCCTCTGCTGTGGAGCAAGCCGGAGTTTACCGCGGCTTGCATCCGCTGCGGCAGGTGTGTGGCGGCCTGCCCGGCGCCGGCTATCCGCTTGCCGGATACCGGGCTGCCGGTGCTGGATAGTGCGGCCTGCATCGAATGTGGCTGTTGCAGTGAAGTGTGTCCGGTGGCGGCGATTGTCATCCGTAGCAGCCGTCTGGCGCGGTTGGCCGGCAGCTTGTGTCGGCCCGTCCGGGTCTTGGCGAGTTTTTTAAGAAAGGGGAAATGAAATGCGGCATAAACCGCGATATGTATTGGAATACTGGTGCCTGCGGGCAGTGGCCATTCTGGTCGGCTTATTGCCCTACCGTTGCGCCTTGGCCCTGGGGTGGGGGTTGGCCGCGATTGGTTTTTGTCTGGTGCGATTCCGGGTGAAGATTGCGAAAAGGCGCATCCGCGAGATTTTCGGTCCGTTACCCGATGCCAGGGTCCGGCGCATTGCCTGGCTGTCCTGGCGTAATTTTGTCTTCAGCGCCATGGAATTGCTGCGCATACCAGCAATGCGTCCGGGATGGCTTGACCGCGTGGTTGAAGAACAGGGCATCGGCAAGATTACTGAACATTTGCGTTCCGGCCGCGGCGCCATCATTGCCACGGTGCACATGGGATCATGGGAAATGGCGGCCATGGCCTGTTTGAATTACAAAATCCCGCTTTTTTCAATTGCCGCGCGGCAGAAAAATTCGCTGGTGGATGATTACATGAATCGTCTGCGGGCCCAGACGGGATTTGAAACTGTTTTGCGGGAAGCCAATGTGGCCAAGGGCATCATCCGGCGCATTCGCGCCGGCAAGGTGCTGGCGATCCTGCCTGATGTGCGTTCGCGTACCGAGGCGTTGTCTATTCGGTTTCTGGGCGGCACGGCCAACATTGCCGCAGGCATGGGAGTCATTGCGCGGCAGACCGGTGTGCCGGTTTTTCCCTGTGTCATCACGCGCAAGGGCTGGGCGCGTCATCTTTACCGGGTGTTTGATCCGGTTTTCCCTGATGATACCCTTGATAAGCAGAGTGACGCTTTGTGCATTACCCAGTCCGTGTTTGACGTGTTCGATCATTGCATACGGGCTGAACCGGAGCAATGGTTCTGGTTCAACAAGCGCTGGCTGTTTGATCCGCTCAAACCTTGAACTGTTCCAGAAATGGCAGCACGGGTTTGTATTCACGTCC
>JAIVGW010000148.1 GCA_020201415.1 Lentisphaerota bacterium | reverse complement strand
CCTCACGCCGCTCACCTTCTCGATGTACTCGGCCAATTGATCGGCCGCCTTGCGGGTCTGCGGCGGCGCGTCGGCGAAGATGACGATTGGCGCCCGAGCCTCGCCGTTCTCGACCAGCACCAATTCGGCTGCGGCCGGCATGGCCGCGACCAACGCACACAGAAAAATCCATCCGGCAATTAACGTCGATAGTTTTGATTTCAGCATCTTTTTCTCCTCAGAAAACGAGAGCCCGGAAATATCGGGGCAGGTCTTTACCATGCGTTATAATTGCTGAGTTTAAAATTCTTGCGCACCCAAGCCCATCTGCCTCCGCTCAAGTTTGCCCTTCGAATTCCGCATATCGGCAAACTCCGCTCCGTCCCGCGTACTGCCTGGGCGGCTGCTGAAAACGTTGTTTGAACATGCGGGAAAGATAACTGGCCGAGGTAAAACCCACATCAGCGGCAATCGTATCAAGTTTCTCGTCCGTGCGCCGCATACGCTCCAGCGCCTGCGCCAGGCGAAAATCCACAAGATAACGAATCGGCGAAATCCCGGTGAAGAACTTGAAGGCATGACACAGCGCGCTGACGCTCATCCCGGTGGCCGCGGCGATATCACGCAGCGTAATGCGTTCGCGAAAGTGTTGCGCGATCCATTCCATTGCCAGACTGATTTTCTGCTCATCACGGCCTGCCAACCGTTCACGGGGCAGCCCCGTCCTGGCACCCCCGCGCAGGCTGTTGATTAAGATCAAAATAAGTTGCGCCAGGTAAGTGCGCAACATGTACTCACGCACGGGGCGACGCATGTAATACTCCCGGAACAGCTTTTGGAAGATGGTTTCATATTCCAGGCGCGCTTCCACGCGGATAAGGTCCGGCCAGCGCGGCCGCAGACGACGATCCAAGGCAAACTTGACCTGCATCATTTCCGCCTGCTCGTCGCCGGCGTCCTGTGCTGGGCCGTGCGCTTTCCCCGGCGCGGCAAACATCGCATCACCCGGCAGCATTACATGGCAGCGGCCGGCGGTTTCAATCCGGCTGGCCCCGTTGACCATGTAGGCAAGCTGATAGAGCCGCGCATGCCGATGACGCGTACCTAGAAACGGCTGGGGGTGAAAACACACATGCGTCACCATGTCAAATTCCGCAGACCGCATGATCGCATCGAGCAGTACGGGTAGAGACATAAGCCCTGCTTCCCCTCATCGTGCTTTGCGAGCTTTTCAAACGGACTTTGGGTTAAATCCATTCCCGAGAAACAACAGAGTGTCCCCGGCGCCTGCCGCGGAAAGTCGCACATGCCATGCGCCTGTTGGTTACTTTTGCATATCAGGCAGTTTTTAAAATCCGTCTGGAAATGTCAAGCGCTGAGGCAAGTTCCTGTTTTTACGGACGGCAAGTTCACCGGAGGCATCCCCTGGTTCATCAAAGCGCCGCTCCTTTTTCACAATTAATGATCTCCATGTAATGCGCTCCAACATCGAGGATTCCGCCGGAACTGCGATAGAAGTTATCATCGAGCGTGAACATTCCATCCGCCGGCCTGATCCACGAAGCTCCCGCATGGGGATGGTAAGCCTCCATGTCCGCCCAGCGGGCATAGTTCTGGTTGCCGTTCGACTCGAGCACACCGACCTGCATGCCCGGCAGTGCGGGCAGCCTGGCAGCCACATTCTTGTTCCAATCCACCAGCACGGGGTTGGCGGTGAGGTCCGCACAGAAGCAAGGCACTTGACGCGTATGGGCCAAGCGTGCGATCTTCAGGCTCATGCTCATGGTTTTTGCGATCGGTTTGAGCGCGATGGCGCCGTACCCCATCTGGATCAGCGCGAGCGCATCCTGGTCGGAGTGGGCGCTCTCGTCTGCGGCGAGTCGGACGGGGATATTTGACAAGTCCAATGCAGCGCCTTCAGCAAAGGGCTCCTCCAACAACAGAATCCGGTCGAGCGCTCCGATCTTGTCCATATGGTCGAGCAAGGACAACAGTCGGTCAGGAGTATCGTAGCGTCCGTTGGCGTCCAAATAGTACAAGACGTTCCCGCAATCGGTCAGCTTTGTTCCTTGATCACCGACCGCGCGATGGATATCCGTCAGCCGTTGCCTGTCCCAGTCCAGCATCTTCGCCCGATCTCCATCGCCATCGGGGTCCGCGCCGATCTTGATCTTAAGCAGGCAGGCGCCCTGGTCCACCGCGCGGATTACATCGTCCACCGGCAGGTTGTAACTGACCAGCGGGATATTGACCAAACGCCGGTGCCGGCACGAAAGCGCCGGCTGGAACATCTCCGGCACCATCGCATCGAAGCTTGAGTATCCGTGTTCGCGGGCGTGAAGCATCCAGGCCGCGTTATCGACAGCCACCATGGCATTCAGAGCGAAGGTTGGCCTCAGATTCGGTGTACGGGTAACTTGGCGCGCAAAATCCAGGACGTCGGGCAACAGTGAGTCCAACAGTTCCAACGGCGAGTCCCAGTCTGTCTGCGCGGCACGCTCGGCCGCGTATTCGGTGGTCACCAGCATCATGGCATTTGCCGCGTCTTCCTGATGCCCGGCGAAGACCGCCGCATCAGACCACAGCACGCTCTGGGTGCCGAGC
>JAIVGW010000390.1:2674-9741 GCA_020201415.1 Lentisphaerota bacterium | reverse complement strand
CGACCTGGAAAGCGGCGTCGAGCCGCCGCACTCCAAAATGGTCACGGAGTAACAATTTCAATATCCCGCGATTTCAATCGCCGGTCATTTGTGAAAAACACATCACATCCGTTAATGATTGCACAGCTTATCTGCAATGAGTCAGGCACACGCCAGCTTTTTTCAGCTCTATAGACCGCGGCGGTCTCAGCAATCTTTTCATCAATCACAAACAGCGGACGCGATATGGTATTGATCAGTAAGGATCGATATTGTTTTTGCAGAACATGATTTTTTTCGCGAACGGGATGCACCAGTAATTCCATCAGTGTAATCACTGAAGAGCAAAAACATACATCCATGTCAATCCAGTCGCTCAACAGGTGTAAAACTGGATCAGAAAATTCCGGCGCGCCTTCTAAAAGATAAATGATGGGAGCTGTATCCAAAAACACAGTTTTCATTTTTCAGCCCATGATGCCCGCTCATAATCCAGCCATTGCGCCAGGTCCTTTGCGCGTGGATGTTGGCGACTGGTCCCCGCCATGTCTTCCAGTATTTTTTTTCGGGATGCTTTTAAATTGGCCGGGGTGTGATTCTCCGGCATGTACGGCACAATCATGGCAATAGGCTTGCCGGCGCGCTCCAGGATCACGGATTCCGACCTCAACCTTACATTGTCCATGACCTCGCCGAAATGCCGCCGAACCTGCATCGCAGTCATTGTTTTCATTACACACACCCCAAGAACAACACAATCATATTAATCTATATATTAATTATATCAATACTCAATAATTGTCAATCAAAAATTCATCGAGATCATGATGCTCCGAGTTGACGCGTGAATGAAGCGGGCAGGCTGGAAGAGAAAGCGGCGTCGAGCCGCCGCACTCCAAAATATGCTAGCATATGCGGATAATTGCAGGGGAGAGGAGGAAAAGCGGCGTCGAGCCGCCGCACTCCAAAATGGCAGACGGCTCGGTCGGAGAGCCCGCCCTTAAAACCCGGCGATGGAATCGACCACATACGCGCGCTGGTCAGGAGTCAGTTCGGGATAGATCGGCAGGGCCAGCGTAGTCGCTGACGCTGCTTCGGAAACCGGGCAGTCGCCGGGCTTGCCGCCCAGGTCGGCAAAGCATTCCTGCAGGTGCAGCGGGACGGGGTAGTAGAGTGTCAGTCCGGCGGCCTTGAAGCGCTGGTCGTAATCATCCGCATTAGCGCGGCGTCCGGCTGTCCATTTTTTCAAGTGTTTCAGCTTGACGTTGAGCACGGCGGCCTGCAGGGCGTCCAGACGGAAATTGCCGCCGACAATTTTGTGATAATACTTCGTCTGAGAGCCATGTGCCCGCAATACGCGCATTTTTTCGGCCAGGTCATCGTCATTTGTCACCACCATGCCGCCATCGCCAAACCCGCCGAGATTTTTACTGGGAAAGAACGAGAAGCAGCCGGCCAGGCCCATACTGCCGGCCGGCCTGCCATTATATTCCGCGCCGATGGCCTGGGCGGCGTCCTCGATCACCGGCAGGCCATGCTTTTGCGCAATCGACATAATGGAGTCCATATCGCAGCATTGACCGTAAAGATGCACGGGGATGATGGCTTTGGTTTGAGTCGTCAGGGCTGCCTGCATGCGGGCTGGATCAATATTGAAGGTCTTTGGATCGACATCCACAAACACCGGGCGGGCGCCCAGGCGGGCGACCGAGCCGGCGGTGGCAAAGAAGGTGTAGGACGGCAAGATAACCTCATCGCCGGGGCCTACCCCAAGGGCCATCAGGGCAATTATCAGCGCATCGGATCCGGAGGTGACGCCGATGGCGTGGCGACAGGCGGAATATGCCGCCACGGCCTTTTCGAAGGACTCGACTTCGGGGCCCATGATGAAATATTGGCTTTCAATCACTTGCTGGACCGCGGCATCGATTTCGTCCTTGATGCTATGATATTGCATTTTCAGATCAAGTAATGGAACTTTCAATTTTTTGCTCCTATGTGAGTTTAACCTGTAAAAACATCAACAAATCCGTTAGTAGTATCAGCGGTCACTATATTTTGATGATTTTTACGTTTTTTGTTCTTGGTTCTTGATTTGTTTTAGGTCTTAGGTTTTAGGTGTTATTCGATGAAGACGGCGTGACAGACGGCGCGCTCGGAGATCGCGCCCTTCTACCTGCTCGCCCTACCTGCCCGCACTACCTGCCCGCCCGACCTGGAAAGCGGCGTCGAGCCGCCGCACTCCAAAATTGTAGAACCTGGCGATGAAAACATACGTTGGCGGCAAGCGGCATCAGGCGGGATCCTGCTTCAGCCACTCGTAGACGAAGGCGACCATGCATGTTAAGAACAAGGTCATGGCAAAGGCCAGGGCGGTTTTCTTGATTAAGCCGCGGGTGGTGGCCAAAAGTGATGGAGGACCCAGGGCAAATATGTCGCGACGTTCCAATAATGAGCGGGCAAATTGGCGGGCCTTAAGGTCCAACATTATTTGATCTTCCATCACCGCTTCATCTGCGTTCTCATCCATGTCCTTACCTTGAATCAGGTTAAGAACCCGCTGATAAAACTCAAGTCCTAAACTTACGGCGTGGGCAGACTGCATGGCGGTGAGCATGCTGGTTTGCACCATGATATATTCTTCATTGACTTCCTGGCTGGCGAAATGAATGTCGGATAATTTTTGCACTTCTTCTGGATCGGCGCCGGCGGTAAGGCGCTCCCAGAGTACGCCTTCGTCGATTGATTTTGACACTGCAAGGCTTGTTCCGCGGATTTGGCATACGTGCATATACGCAGCAGGCTGGAGCGGGGCGGACGCTCAACCTTAACGGCATGCCATAGATTAATGTCGCTGTTTTCGTCCAGGTTAAGCTCATCAGCCACGCGGGCGATAACCACGGATGATTTCAGATATTCCAGATGGGAAAGGATGTTGGCCTCATGTGTTTCGCGGTCCGGCTGCTGTCCAATGCCCTGGGGCATGACGACCTGGAGGACGGCTTCAGCGGAATATCGGCGGGGCTTGAGCAGGACGGTCACAGCTACGGCGGCCGTGACCAGGATGGTGATGAGCGCTATGGCGCGGGCATGCTTAAAAACCATTTTTAGCATATCGCGCAGCGAAATAAAATCTTCCTCGTGGTAAAAGGAGGAAGGCGGAAGCGAGGCGGCATTCAAAGGTTCAGTCGGCTTGTGTTCCATGTTAGGTCCCTCTTATGGTGACTAGGTTTGACTAAATGATGACAGACTCCGTCTCCGTCAGTTATGCAAAATCAACCGGATTATTGATAACACAGGGCCAGCGAAAATTAAAGGTCAAAGTCAGGTGGGGATGAATTTTGTGATGGGCCGGGGGAAATTAATTTTGCACAGGTTTTTGGTGTTATCCGATGAAGACGGCGCGCTCGGGGAGCGCGCCCTACCTTGAAAGGATAAATATTTGCTCTTGGCGACCTTTGCGCCGGGGCCGTGTCCGCCGTAGCTTTAGCGTAGGAGGGCGGTTCAAATTATCCGGAAAACTTACCGCCCGCTTCCGCCGTCGCCAAGGCTATGGCGGACAAGCGCCAAGTTTACCACGCCAACGGCATGGTACGCCAAGAAGATTCATGTTCGCGGGGTTCCCCTTCGACAAGGCTCAGGACAAGCCCGCGAACATTGACTTGCGTTTCTAATGACGAATATTTTATCCGGCGTCTAACCCGCCGGATAAACTTCTGCCCTTGGCGACCTTTGCGCCTTCGCGGTTCAAATTATCCGGAATGGCAATGGTGTCAGGGCTCGTTTTCGATAGATGAGACAAATGCCGCAAGCGGGAAAAGCGGCGTCGAGCCGCCGCACTCCAAAATATGCGGACATATGCGGTTTTGACAAAGCAAAACCCTCCAATTATCTTGTGTTTTCAGGTAGTTGTGGCAGGATGAATATCGAATTGGGATGCAGGAGATGATGTCCATGGGCCCGGCAGGCATATGGCGGAGATTGATGGATCTGGTTTACCCGCGCACCTGCGCGTTGTGCGGGGCACAGTCGGAGGAAGGCTACCTGTATCTCTGCTGGAATTGCCGCTGCCGATTGCCGTTGACCCAACTGCCGGTATGCGAAATTTGCGGCAGAACAGCGACCACTGAGACTGATTATATATGTCCGGCATGCCGGCGGAAGCAACCGGCTTTTGATCGCGCCAGGGCGGCGGCGCATTACCGGGGCCTCATGCGCGACATGGTCCTCAACTTGAAATACCACAATGCCTTGTGGCTGAGCCATGATCTGGGCATCTTGCTGGCGGGGGCCATGGCGGCTTTTTATCAGGACCATCCTTTCGATGCCGTGACGTTCGTGCCGCTTTCCTGGATGCGACGGCGCACCCGTTCTTTCAATCAGGCGCGGCTGCTGGCCAGCAGCCTGGCACACCGGAGCAAACCCCGCCGACCGGTTTGGAATTGCCTGGAACGCAACCGGTTCAAAGAGACTCAGACGCATTTGGCGGCCCGGGCGCGCCAGAAGAATGTGCGGGGGGCGTTCCGCATGACGCGGGGCGCCGAGGTGCAGGGCAAGACGCTATTACTGGTGGATGATGTTATGACCACGGGCGCAACTGTCGATGAGTGCGCCAGGGTCTTGAAGCAGGCAGGAGCCGCGGAAAGGGAGAGACGGAGGGAAGAAAAGCGGCGTCGAGCCGCCGCACTCCAAAATATGCCGGCATATGCAGAGGTGGAAGACGGAATGAAGAAAAGCGGCGTCGAGCCGCCGCACTCCAAAATATGCCGACATATGCGGAAAGGGAGAGACGGAGGGAAGAAAAGCGGCGTCGAGCCGCCGCACTCCAAAATATGCCGGCATATGCGGAAAGGGAGAGACGCAGGGAAGAGAAAGCGGCGTCAACAATTATGCGTTGTTTTTGCTGTTTTTCGGGAATTATTCAGGTTATATTATTAGGCAACCTGATTCAGAAAAGAAATTGATTGCGTGATATCTGTAAGGGAAGGATTTATGATGCGCCGATTTTTCAGTCAGAGACAGTACACCACGATCAAGGTGCGCAAGAAGGATCTGCCGGCCGGGCTCTGGACCAAGTGTCCGTCTTGCAATGAAATCATCTATAAGCAGGAAACGGACAACAGTCTCAAGGTCTGCCCGAAATGCCGTCACCATTTCCCGCTGACGGCGCATGAACGGCTGGAAATGTTGACTGAGCCGGAGTCGTTTGTCGAGTGGGATGCCGGGCTGGCGAGCACCAATCCCCTGCAGTTTGAGGGGCGCTTGTCGTATGATGCCAAGCTGGAGGAAAACAAGCAGAAAACCGGGATGCTGGACGCGGTAATCTGCGGCCAGTGCCGGATGGGACCGTTCGCCTGCGGCATCGGTGTGATGGATTTCAGGTTTCTAGGCGGCAGCATGGGCTCGGTGGTGGGTGAAAAAATCACCCGTATGATCGAGCACAGCACGGCGGAAAGCATTCCGGCAGTGATGATCTGCGCCTCGGGTGGCGCCCGCATGTATGAAGGCATGCTCAGCCTGATGCAGATGGCCAAGACCAGCGCCGCCCTGGCGCGGCATGCCGCGGCCGGCCTGCCCTATATCTCCGTGCTGACCCATCCCACCACAGCCGGGGTCATGGCCAGTTTCGCGACGCTGGGCGATGTGATTATTGCCGAGCCGCAGGCGCTAATCGGGTTTGCCGGGCCGCGGGTGATCAAGGAGACCACGCAGGAGGATATTCCCCCGGGATTCCAGTTGTCGGAGTTCGTGTTGAAGCACGGTCTGATCGACATGATCGTACATCGCGGCGAATTGAAGCAAACCATCGTAACGCTGCTGGATTATATGCTGCCGGAATCGGCGCGGCTCCAGCCGCAGGAAGATAACACCGTGGAAGTCCCAGCTTGAGCAATCAGACTCTCGCCGCAATGCTGAAGGAGTTGTACGCGCTGCAGCGGTTCGGCATCCGGCCGGGGCTGGAGACGGAACAGGCGCTGTTGGCACAACTGGGACAGCCTGAAAAAAATCTGCGCTGCATCCATGTGGCCGGCACCAACGGCAAGGGCTCGGTCTGCGCGATGCTGGAGTCGGTGTTACGCGCCGCGGGTCTGAAAACCGCGCTTTACACATCGCCACATCTGATTGCCTTCAATGAACGGGTCCGGGTCGCCGGCGATCCCATACCGGATAGCGCCCTGCTGGAACTGTTACCCGACTTGCTGGAAGCTGGGCGAAGCCCGGGCACATCCGACGGACGCGCTGCAACGTTTTTTGAACTGACTACGGCTTTGGCGTTTGTTTATTTTGCCGCGCAGCAGCCTGACATCGTCATCCTGGAAACGGGCATGGGCGGCCGCTGGGATGCCACGAATGTGATCACACCATTGGCGGCGGTGATCACGGATATCAGCCTGGAGCATACCGAATACCTGGGCCACACCCTGGCGGCCATCGCGGGTGAAAAATGCGGTATCATCAAGCAGGGCCGGCCGGTGATCCTGGGCGAATTACCGGAGGAGGCGCTCCAGGTGGCCCGGGCTACGGCGGCGGAACGTCAGGCGCCTTTGCTGGAGGCAACCATGATTGCCACGGTGACGCGGCGGCGGCAGGATCTGGATGGACAGCAGATCCGGGTGGAAACCGTCAACACCCCGGCCATCAACCTGTGCCTGCCTTTGCCGGGCCGGCACCAGTTGCGCAATGTCGCGCTGGCGGCGGCTGTTTTATCCACTCTGTTCGGCGACAGAATGCCGCCAGCAACCCTGCGGGACGGGCTGGAGTCAGTGCGTTGGCCGGCCCGCCTGCAGGTGCTGCGGAAGGATCCGCCGGTGTTGCTGGATGGCGCGCACAATCCGGCGGGCGCGCGGACTTGCGCGGCGACGTTGAAGGATTTATTGCCGCGCCATACCCCGGTCGGACTGGTCACGGGGATGTGTACGGACAAGGATCTGGAAAAATTCATGGATGCGTTCCAGGGACTGGCCAAGCGTTGCTGGGCGGTACCGCTGCGGAACCCGCGCGGTATGCCGGCGCAGACCATTGCGCAGGCCGCGGCCAGGCGGGGCTGGGAGGCGGTTGCCGGGAAGTCGCCGGGCGCGGCCCTGGAG
>JAIVGW010000390.1:0-2598 GCA_020201415.1 Lentisphaerota bacterium | reverse complement strand
GTTGTCACGCGAGCGATCAAGGTTTTATGTTTTAGGTTTTAGGTGTTATCCGATGAAGACGGCGCGCTCGGAGAGCGCGCCCTACCTTGAAAGAAGATTCCGTAGTCATTGGTTCGTGGTTCGTGGTTGACGCAAGTTCAGGGATGAAGACCGGGGTGAGGGCACCCCGGCTCCAAAGAAGCTAAGACGGACCGAAACGGGGCGGCTTTACAAAGCTGCAAGCATGGTGGGATCCGAAGAAGCGCAGACGGAAAAATGGTGTGGAAAAGCGGCGTCGAGCCGCCGCACTCCAAAATATGCGGACATATGCGGAGGGGGAAGACGGAATGAAGAAAAGCGGCGTCGAGCCGCCGCACTCCAAAATATGCGGACATATGCGGAGGTGGAAGACGCAGTGAAGAAAAGCGGCGTCGAGCCGCCGCACTCCAAAATATGCGGACATATGCGGAGGAACAGCCAGCTCCTGGCTGGATAGATTTCCAAAATGATTGCCGCGGGCGTCAGGATTCAGGTTGCTCGAAGTTGAGCAGGGGGATAAAGTTTTCGAGCGCATGTTTGCCCTTGACGCGGCTGATGTCCAACGGGTATTCACCATTGAAACAGGCGGTGCAGAAATCACGGCGGTTGGCAAACGGCGCCAGCAGTCCTTCCATGCTCAAGTATCCCAGGGAATCCGCGCCGATGAACCGGCAGGTCTCCTGAATATCCTGCCCGCCGGCAATCAGCTCCTCTTTGGTGGGGAAATCAATACCGAAGAAGCAGGGATAACGCGTGGGCGGACATGAAATGCGCATGTGGATGGCGGTGGCGCCGGCTTGCCGCAGGGTTTCCACCCGGCGGCGGGCAGTAGTGCCGCGCACGATCGAGTCATCGACCACAACCACACGCTTGCCGTTGACCACTTCCTTGAGGACCGCCAGCTTCAAATCGACGCTGCCGGCGCGTTTGGCGGCTTCAGGCATGATGAATGTACGTCCGATATAGTGATTGCGAATGAAGCCGTAGTCGAGGGGAATGCCGCTGGCGCGGGCATATCCCAGGGCGGCGGAATTGCCGCTGTCGGGCACGGGAATGACCATGTCGGCTTCCACGGGATGTTCCTGGGCCAGGCGCGCGCCGAACTGACAGCGTACTTCATGCACACTGCTGCCGAAGACGGAGCTATCCGGCCGGGCAAAATACACATGTTCGAAAATACACTGCGCTCCGTGTTCGGGCGGCTTGTCGGAATATAAACTGCTGTGCAGGCCGGTCTCGTCGGCCACGACCAATTCGCCCGGCATCACATCGCGCAGGTATTCCGCGCCAACCTGGTTGAGGGCGCAGGTCTCACTGGCAAAAACATAGCCTTCCCCGAGCCGGCCAATGCACAGCGGCTTGAAGCCCATGGGATCGCGGGCAGCCATCACGCAGTTGCGGGTCATGATCAGGAAGGCAAAGGCGCCCAGCAGTTCGCTGAGCGCGCCGGCAACACGGCCGGGCCGGGAGCGGTAACGCGGATCGGCCAGCAGATGAATCAGAATTTCGCTGTCGGTGCTGGTTTGAAAAATCGCGCCGGCTTCCTGGTAGGTCTGGCGCAGGGTGTTGGCGTTGATCAAATTCCCGTTGTGAGCAATGGCCCATACCCCATCAATACATTCCACCACTATGGGCTGCACGTTCTGAATGCGCGTGGAGCCAGTGGTGCCGTAACGCACATGCCCAATGCCCAGATGGCCGGGAAGCTGCTTCCAGTCCTGGCGGGCAAACACCTCGCTGAGCAACCCCTGCCCCTTAACCGACCGCACGTGAGTGCCGTCGCTGACGACGATGCCGGCGCCTTCCTGGCCCCGGTGTTGCAGGGAAAACAGCCCCTGGTAGATCACCGGAATGATCCGGGGAATGCCATACCCGCCAAACAAACCACATGCTTCACGTGGGTGATCGAACATCTTATCTCCTGACGCGGCGCAAGACAGACCGCATGGATATTGGATATTGTGATATGTTAAGATAATCGGCTGCGGATTAAAACAACAGCCGGAATAATTATGCCATCACCGCGGCAAATTGCACGAATTTTCCGTGCGGGAACAGCAAAAAATCCAGGGCTGCGTCATTCTCGGGCAAGACGGCTCGGTCGGAGACCTCGCCCTACCATTTCATAAGCATTTCCCGTGGGTAGGGCAAGCCCCCGCCAGGAGCGGGTAAACCTCCGGCTTGCCGCGCCAAAGGCGGGGGCGAGCCGCCGAGAATGACGCAGCCGTGGCAAAAAATCATATCGGTATTGAGTATAGGGCCAAAAAGGCAGGAATATGGACCCACAGATCCAGCAGAAAAGCCGAATAAAACAGGGGGAGAGAAGAAAAGCGGCGTCGAGCCCTGCACAAAATGGCAGACGGCTCGGTCGGAGACCTCGCCCTACCTTCCCGTCCGACCTGCCCGTCCGACCTGGAAGACGGTGGGCGCGTGAATGAAGCAAGCATGCGGAAAAGCGGCGTCGAGCCGCCGCACTCCAAAATATGCAGACATATAAGGAGGTACAGACAACAAGAAGAAGAAAAGCGGCGTCGAGCCGCCGCACTCCAAAATATGCCGACATATACGGAGGGGAAGCAG
>JAIVGW010000389.1 GCA_020201415.1 Lentisphaerota bacterium | reverse complement strand
GGTTGAATGTGCCGGTGGTGGCCCGCCAGTTGGGCGAGCTGTTGCGCCGTCTGCATGCCGTTGAGCTTGACGGATTCGGTTTTATTGATACCGATCGTCTGCGCCGCGATGGTGTCTTGACCGGTCTGGATCGGTCGTATGCCGACTACTTCGACAAACGCCTGGAAGATCACCTGGGATATCTGGCGGATCACGGTTTGCTGGAGCCCGGCGAGATCCGTGAGGTGCGCCGCCTACTGAATTTACACCGTCCGCTATTGCAGCGGTCACGCGGCGTATTGGTGCATCGTGATCCGGCGCTCTGGAACGTGCTCGGCACCCCGGAACGCATCACGGCCGTCATCGATTGGGACGATGCTGTCAGCGGCGATCCGGCGGATGACTTGGGCGTACTGTGTTGTTTTCATGACGCGGATTTCATGGACGCAGTCATGGCCGGCTACGACGCGGCCGGGTCACTGCCGGATGATTTTCAACGTCGGATATGGCTCCACTGTTTGCGCAATATGCTCTGGAAAGCCATGTTGCGCGACTACATGGGATATTTCGCCAAGGATGACGGTTTTTTTCTGAGCAATACCGGACGGCAGGGTTCGTTGCGATCGTACACATTTAATAAAATTCGCCAGGCAATGGCAAGGCTGAAGGAGTAAACCCATGAACTGGATCAAGGAACGACTGGCCCGTGAACCGCTGCGTGGAATATGGCTGGCTTGCGGTTCGCCGGTTGCGGCTGAAATGGCCGGTCTGGCAGGCTTCGACTGGGCCTTGCTGGACTTGGAACACGGATTGGGCACGGAAACTGATGTGCTGCGGATGATGCAGGCGTTGTCCGGGACGACTGCCGCGCCCGTGGTGCGGGTGCCTTCAATGCGCAGCGATCTGATCAAGCGGGTGCTGGATTTCGGCGCAGCGGGCGTGATGGCGCCGATGATCGATAATGCCGGGCAGGCGCGGGAATTCGTGCGCGCGCTGCGCTATCCGCCGGCGGGAGTGCGCGGTATGACCGGATCCAGCCGTGCGTCGGGTTATGGCCGTGATTTTGCCCGATACCAGCGTGAGGCTAACGAGCATATCCTGGGTGTTGTACAGATTGAGACCGCGGTGGCGGTGGAAAATGCCTTGGAGCTGGCGGCCGTATCAGGAGTGGATGTGCTGTTCATCGGTCATTCCGATCTCAGTCTGGCGCTGGGGTGCTACAATCAATTCGATGCGCCGGTGTTGCGTGCCGCCGAAGCCAAAGTGCTGGAAGCCTGCGCGCGACACGGGAAGCGCGCGGGCATCCTGCTGCGCCCGGGGATGCGGCAGGACACAATGATTAAACGCGGGTTCAGTCTGTTGGCGATGGGATCCGACCTGGGCTGCCTGAAAAGCGGATTTCAGCGGCTGCTGGCGGAACCGGAAGCCGGTCAGGCCGACAGGTGTGCGCAATAGCGCTGGTAATCACCGTAAAGCAGGTGGAGCGGCTCCTCGTCCTCTTCGATGGCGGGGAAACGTCCCGTCGGTTCGAAAAAGTGATTGTCCGTGCGGTCATCGTTGACGCGGCTGACTTCGCCGACCAGCACGGCGCCCTGTCCGGCCTCGCCCCAGAACCGGTGATAGTTGCGCTGTGGCAGGCAGACCGATTCGCCCGGCCGCAGCCTGATTGTCTCGCCGGCCGGGATGGTGACGCGTACGCCGTCCATGCTGACAGTGACCGGGGCGCCTTCCAGGCGGTCATCCTCCGTGGCGTTCCACATCCGAATTAACAGGTTGCCGCCGCCCCGGTTAATGATGTCCTCCATTTTTTGATGATGAAAATGGGTTGGTGTCAACTGGTCTTCCCGCACAATCATGATCTTTTCCGCATAGGTCTTGCCCAGCGGATCCTTAAGTCCGGCCAGGGTGCCGTTGCGGATCGTAAAAAGGAAAAGGCCGGTTTTTTCAAAATTGTCACTGCCGAAATCAGTGATATCCCAGCCGAGTTGCTGCTCCACGATTTCACGGCAATCGCTGCCCTTGCCCGCCCAATCCCGCGGCGACCAGAAGGCGAAGGGCGGCAGATGGAACTTGTGGTCGGCCAGGAAATCCCGGGCCTCGCGCATGATATTGTTGATGGTCGATCGCTTCATGGTCCGTTCTCCGGCATATTGAGTCTGATTAATTGATGGTGTTTGTCATGCTTAAACATTGTAGCGATGCCGGGTGTATTATTCAATCAAAGATATTGCGGCAGTTGCTAAAAGGGTGTCGGACAGGAACTTTGATATGTGTCAGATTTTCTGTGAATATTATTTTTTTTGACAGATATATGAGGTTCTTGCAAAACGCCAGCGGCTCGGCGAGACGCCTCGCCCTCCCTTCCCGGATTACTGCCGCAACGGGTAGGGCGACTGAGCTCACGCCGAAGTCTGCGTCCTCCAGAGGTTCTTGCATAACCCTTGCGGTAGGGACGGCTCTCCGAGCCGTCCGCGGACGTTTCGGAGAAACGTCCCTACCATTAATCGGAAAGGCGTGGGGTTTTGCAAGGGACTCTTCAGTATGATATCATGAACTGCTTGATGATATTTTGGAGTGCGGCGGCTTGACGCCGCTTTCCGCCTGAAGCATTTATCATTACCCCA
>JAIVGW010000388.1:4576-6286 GCA_020201415.1 Lentisphaerota bacterium | reverse complement strand
ACCGGCAGTGTCGGCAAATTCTTTGCCCTGATGGAGAATTATCCCGACCTGAAAGCCAACCAGAACATGTCTCAACTGATGGAGGAACTTACTTCCACGGAAAACAAGGTTGCTTTCTCCCGCCAGGCCTATAATGACGCCGTTATGACCTACAACACAGCCCGCGAAATTTTCCCCGCGGTCCTGGTGGCCAACTCGTTCGGGTTTACCGAGGCGGCTCTGTTTGAAATATCAGTGGCTGCCGAACGCGAGGCCCAAAAAGTCAGTTTCTGAAATGAAAGGCCGGAATGGACTTTTTTGAAAGCCAGGAACGCGCCCGGCGCAAAACCGGATTGCTGGTGTTTTATTACGGTCTGGCCGTGGCGCTGATCATCACCTCGGTGTATCTTGCGTTTGCCTTGCTGTTTGCATCTGGTGGAGAATCCGCCGCAGGTCCGGAATCATCCGATATTCCTTCTGCCGCATTGTGGGATCCGGCGCTTTTCTTAATGGTGGCAGGCGGCACCTTGCTGGTGGTGCTGGGAGGTACAGCCTATAAAGTTGCCAGTCTGGCGCGCGGCGGCAAGTCGGTGGCGCAACTATTAGGCGGCCGTCTGCTCCATCGCGATACCGGCGACCAGAACGAACGCAAGCTTCTTAATGTGGTGGAAGAAATGGCGATCGCCTCAGGGCTGCCTGTGCCGCCGGTCTACCTGTTGGACCAGGAACCTGGTATAAATGCCTTTGCCGCTGGATTTACTCCGGAAGACGCCGTCATCGGTGTCACGCGGGGGCTGGCGGAACAACTGACGCGTGATGAAATCCAGGGTGTGATTGCTCACGAGTTCAGCCACGTCGCGCACGGCGACATGCGCCTCAACATCCGCCTGATGGGGGTTTTGCATGGTATTCTGATGATAGGTTTAATCGGCTATTGGCTTATGCGCAGTTCAATGCTGGCCGGGGGCGGCCGGGGACGCTCCGGATCGCGCGGTAAAGGTAATTCGCAGTCGCAGATGGCTCTGTTGGCTCTGGCGGTGGCCGCGATCGGTTTGTGGGCGTTTTTTTCGGCAAATTGATTAAAAGCGCCGTATCAAGGCAAAGGGAATTTCTGGCAGATGCCTCCGCCGTCCAGTTCACCCGCAACCCGGCCGGTATTGCCGGGGTTGGCGGCCGCCTGCTGCTGGGCCTGCGATGCCTGGTTGCGGGCCGCGATCACCGCCTCCAGAGTCTCGCGTTCATGTTTCATGTAGGCTTTGGCCGTTTCCACCAGATTGGGGATAAGGTCATAACGCCGTTTGAGCTGGACGTCAATCTGGGCAAAAGCGTTTTTAAAACGATTGCGCAGGCTGACCAGTTTGTTATAGAGGCTGACAACCACAAGTACGATAAAGGCCAGTACGGCGAAAATAATGATTAAACCCAGCATGACATTCTCCCGGTTGTGTTGCCTGACTGTAGTTAACTAATTGGCATGAATTATTGCCTAGAGGTTATCGCCTGTCAATCATCATTGCAAAATCCAACCAGATTCTGCGGAAGACCCGGATTTTTATGTGGCAAATAACTCACGCGGTTATATAATGCTTGGGTTTTTAATCAATTTTTGTGACCGGTCTGATGCCGATCAAACGTCCTGAAGGAATTTTTCAAATGCAGAATCCGGTTGAAATGGTGTTGATCGGCGCCGGCAACCGTGGTCGTGGAATTTTCGGACAATATGCACTGGAC
>JAIVGW010000388.1:0-4491 GCA_020201415.1 Lentisphaerota bacterium | reverse complement strand
ATCGCCACCCTGGAAAATCAGCGCGTCGAACCAGTTCTGGCCGCGCTGTCCGCCGGTTACCACCTGCTGGTGGAAAAACCGCTGGCCACTAATTTGTCAGATACTCTGCATATATGCGATGCGGCGACCAGGAGCGACAGCATCTTTATTGTCTGCCACCAGATGCGTCATAGTCCGAGGCTCCACACTCTCAAACGTCTGGTGAGTTCAGGACGCTTCGGCGAGATAGTCAACGTTCAGCACAGTGAAAACCTGTCTTTCAGCCACATGGCGCATTCCTATGTGCGCGGATTCTTCAACAATGATGCCCTTTCACCCATGCTGCTGGCGAAATCGTGTCATGATATGGATTACCTGCGCTTTTTAGTGGACGCGCCACCCCGTCGCATTGCCTCATTTGGGTCGCTGCAATATTTCCGTCCGGAAAACGCACCGCCAGGCGCCACGCAACGCTGTCTGGATGGATGTCCGGCTTATCGCGAATGCCCCTACCACGTATTGAAGCTTTATTTTGAGGATCAGACCGATCCGGCTTATCTGCGGCAGATGGGGGTGGTGCGCGGCAAGCATCATCTGCTGGCATTGCTCCGCACCAATCGCTTCGGCCGCTGCGTTTTTCACCATGACAACAATGTTGTGGATAACCAAGTGGTACAGATTGAATTCAAAAATGGTGTTACGGCCTCCTTTACTATGTGCGGACACAATATGCTGGAACGTCGCATGACCAAGGTCAGCCTTTGCAATGGCGAAATCGAGGTCGACTCCACCCGCGCAGAACTAAGGGTGCATTCCTTTTCGCCCTTGGAAAGCGGCACCGTGCGTCCTCACGGTATCGACGGTACGCATGGAGGGGGAGATCGTGTAATCATGGATTCATTCGTGGATGCCGTGATTTCCGGGGATAGACGACATATACTCACGCCGGTAAGAGAATCGCTGGACGGTCACCTGATGGTTTTTGCCGCCGAAGCATCCCGTCGCACTGGCCAAATTGTGGAAATCGAAAAATTTGAAAACGACGCCCGGAAGCATCTCACGGGGTTTTAAAACGGATAGCCAGACCGAACGGCAGGGCTGCGCCATGTTTGCGCTTGACATGGGGCGAAGGCTGTTGCAATACTTTGTTTGTTAGCATGATTATCAAAGACCGCTTTAAACATCCTGAATGGGGAAAATAATGATGGGATTGCCATTTGCACGGGAAGTGGTGCCGTATCTTTGGTTTGCCGCTCTGGTTTTCGGACTGCCGGGGCTGGTATTTATTTATTTCAGACATCGGCGTGTCGGCCTGGGTCTGCTGGCTGTCATGGTGCTGTTTGGCGCTTATATGCTTTTCTTTTTCCGTGACCCGCCCCGTATTCCACCGGATGATCCGTCGCTGGTGCTGGCCGGGGCCGACGGCAAAATCATGGGCGTCACCCGTGTTCAGGACGACACCCATCTCAAGACGGAAGCTGTGCGCATAAGCATTTTTCTTTCCTTGCTGGATGTACACATCAATCGTGCTCCTATTCCAGGCAAAGTGACGTCGCTGGGGTATCATCCCGGCAAACGTTATTTCACTTTCCAGGAAAAATCTTCGGATTACAACCAGCACAGCAGCATCCTTATTGAAAATGACCGGCTGGCATGCCTGGTAAAACAGATCGTCGGGCCGGTGGCCCGGCGGGTGGTTTACTGGTTGGAAATTGATCAGCAATTGCAGGCGGGCGATCGCATCGGTTTGATGAAATTCGGTTCGCGGCTGGATATATTTTTGCCGGCGGCCGATGTGACCGTTCTTGTTCAGCCGGGAGATCGGGTGTCGGCCGGCATCACGCCCGTGGCCCGCATTAATCCGGTGGAATGAGCCATCCTTTGCCACGACCATTTATACCATATAGGGAAATATGCCATTAAAAAACAATATGAGCTGGCGGCAATTGCTTCCGACTTTGGTTACACTGGCCGCCATGTTGTGCGGTTTTTTCAGCATGCTGCTGGCTCTGGAAGGATCCGCGCATTTCATGCTTGCGGCTCAATTCATCATGCTCGCCATGATTCTGGACGGACTGGACGGAAACCTGGCACGGCACCTCAAAGGCACAAGCACCTTCGGCGCCGAGTTGGATACTTATGTTGACATGACGGCCTTCGGTCTGGCGCCGGCCATCCTGATTTATCAAGTTTCCCTGCAGACTTATATAGGCTGGCGGGTATTGATGACGGCCATGGTGGTGTTGTCGGGAGTGATCCGTCTGGCCCGGTTCAAAGTGTCCGATCCGGAACGCGGCCAGGCGCCCTGCATTGTCCTGGTCATCATGTTGTTTCTGCGCGACATGCACCTGGCGCCCAAAGCGGCTCTGGCAATTCTTTTCCTGGGTGTCTCCTATGTTGTTTTCGGCCCGGTGTACATGGATCTCATGAAACGCCGTTGTCGGACAAATTCCGCTACATAGCGAGGCGATCCTGGTGCATGCAGAACGGCAAATTCTGAACGATATTTTGAATGATCTGGAGACTTACCTTGAAGATCTGGAGTCACAGGGTCTGAAAGAAATTCCCATGCAGCCAAGGGCTTCGAAGGTTGACAGTTCGGTTGGACCGTTGGATTCCGCAGGTTTGGAATCCATTGCCGTGGCCGTTGGGAATTGTAGATTATGCGGGCTGCATCGGACACGTACCAAAACGGTGCCCGGACAGGGGTGTCCCCATCCGGAACTGCTGTTCGTGGGTGAAGCGCCCGGAGAAGATGAAGACCGGCAAGGCATGGCGTTTGTAGGACGCGCCGGCCAGTTGCTCACCAAAATCATCGAGGCCATGGGGTTGCGGCGCGAAGATGTTTTTATTGCTAACATTTTGAAATGCCGCCCGCCCAATAATCGCCGGCCGACTCCCGAGGAAATGGACCTCTGTCTGCCTTATTTAAGCAGTCAGATTGCATTGCTGAGGCCCAAAATAATCGTAGCCCTGGGTGCAACGGCAGTGGCCGGTCTGCTCCGGCCGGAACCCGATTTCAAGATCAGCCACATGCGCGGCAAGTGGCGCGAATTTGATGGGGTTCCGCTAATGCCGACCTACCATCCTTCATACCTGTTGCGCAACAATGCCGCCAAGGCTGAAGTCTGGATCGATATGCAGAATGTCCTCAAGAAACTGGGCCGCGTTCCGCCGCCAAGATCGGGTAACGCAGGATAGTTTCCGAGATGGGAGTCCAGATGGCAAACCCCTTGCGCATCATGATTGCGTGCGGCGGCACAGGCGGACATGTTTTTCCCGGTCTGGCCACCGCCCAGGTTTTACGGAAAAGCGGTTGCGAGGTGATTCTCCTTTTAGCGGGCAAGCCGGCCGAACAGTCAGCCCTCAAGGATTGGGATGGGCCTAGTATCACCGTTTCTACCCGCGCCTATGCCGGCTCATCACCCCTGTCCATGGCGCGAACTTCATGGGAAGCCTGGCGGGCTGCCATGAAATGGCGGCAAATATTGCGTGCCAAGACACCTATGGCCCTGCTGGCCATGGGCTGCTATGCCTCAGTCGGCCCGGTTTGGGCCGCCCATCGGCTTGGGGTGCCGGTGATTCTGCACGAAGCCAATGTTGTGCCAGGCCGCGCCGTGCGCTTATTGGCCCGCCTGGCCGATGCGATTGCCCTGGGGTTCCCTGAAGCGGCGGCACATCTTCGCCATATGCGTCTGCGGGTGACAGGCATGCCGTTGTATGTGCCGCCCGATCAAGGGCGCGCGCCGCCGGCCGGTCCGCCGCAATGGGATTGGGATGATACAGTTCGGACCCTGCTGGTGATGGGCGGCAGCGCGGGAGCCCATGCGCTTAATAAGATGCTGCCGCAAGTGGTTCGTGAACTGATCCGTGCCGGCCACCGCCTGCAGGTTATCCATCTCGCCGGCCGGGCCGACGCACCGGCAGTTCGCCTGGATTATGACCGCCCGCCGCCGGTTCCCGCCCTGGTCATGGATTTTTTGGACGACATGCCGTTTGCCTATCACCGGGCCGCCCTGGCCGTGTGCCGGGCCGGCGCGGCTACCTGCGCGGAATTGGCCATATATGGGGTGCCGGCTCTTTTTATTCCCTATCCACATGCCGCCGCCGGACACCAGCTGGCCAATGCCCGCGTCATGGCGGGCGCGGGAGCGGCTGAGCTGATTCAGGAAAATACATGTTCAGTCCCGCTGCTGCGTGAATGCCTGGCCGGTATGCTCAATGAGCCGCGGCGCCTGCCGGAGATGCGCAACGCCATGCGGCAACGCGCTCGTCCCGATGCCGCCGAAAACCTGGCTGAACTCGTGCTGCTTTTGGCAGGTGGCGGGTGATGCGGCGGCCGTATTTGTGCCCGGAGATGGATTACTGTATGCCAAAAATGAGTTCCACCAAGATGCGCTGCCGGAGCACCCCAGGCTCCGCTTCATCCGTACAACACTTGCGCCAATTGCTGAACCGGGGCGGCGGTAATGTTCACTGCCTGGGGATCGGCGGGGTGGGGCTGGCTGGTCT
>JAIVGW010000387.1 GCA_020201415.1 Lentisphaerota bacterium | reverse complement strand
CGCCTGGAGCAGGAACTGGACCGCCGCCCACGGGTCAGCGGCGCGACCGAGGCGGGCCGGATTTTCGTTACCCAGCGGCTGAACCGCCTGTTGCTGGCGGCGGCGGATGAAGCCAAACGCTTGAAAGACGAGTATGTTTCAGTTGAACATATTCTGCTGGGGTTGGTGCATGAGGATGATCAAGCGCCCGCCGGGCGCATTTTGCGCGAACTGGGGGTGACGCCGCAAAAGCTCCTGGAAGCTTTGACGGCGGTGCGCGGCAATCAGCGGGTCACCAGCGCCAATCCGGAGGGGGCCTACGAGGCTTTGGAGAAATACGGCCTGGACCTGGTTGCCCTGGCGCGCCAGGGCAAGCTTGATCCCGTTATCGGGCGTGATCAGGAAATCCGCGGGGTGATCCGGATCCTCTCGCGCAGGACCAAGAATAATCCCGTGCTGATCGGCGAGCCCGGCGTGGGCAAGACGGCCATCGTGGAAGGGCTGGCGCAGCGGATATTGCGCGGGGATGTGCCGGAAGGGTTGAAGGATCGCTCGATTTTTGCCCTGGACATAACAGCGCTGATGGCCGGCGCCAAATACCGCGGTGAGTTTGAGGAGCGCCTGAAGGCGGTGCTCAACGAGATCAAGGCCGCCGCGGGCCGGATCATCCTGTTTATCGATGAATTGCACATGATCGTCGGCGCCGGCAAGACCGAGGGGTCGTCCGATGCCGGCAACATGCTCAAGCCCATGCTGGCGCGCGGCGAGCTGCATTGCATCGGCGCCACCACTCTGGACGAGTACCGCGGACATATCGAGAAGGACGCGGCCCTGGAGCGCCGCTTTCAGCCGGTGCTGGTGGATCCGCCCGACGTCGAGGATTCCATATCCATCCTGCGCGGTCTGCGTGAGCGGTTTGAACTGCATCACGGTGTGCGCATACAGGATACGGCGCTGGTGGCGGCGGCGACCCTGTCCGACCGTTACATCAGCGATCGTTTCCTGCCGGACAAGGCCATCGATCTGGTGGACGAGGCCTGCGCTTCCATCCGTACCGAGATCGATTCCATGCCGGCGGAACTGGACGAGGTCACCCGCCGCGTACTGCGGCTGGAAATCGAGGAGACCGCGCTCAGGAAGGAAAAGGATGCGGCCAGCCGCGCCCGGCTGGAGGCCCTGCGCCGCGAATTGGGCGAATTGCGCGGGCAGGCTTCCGGCATGCGCGCGCGTTGGGACAAGGAAAAAGGCGCCCTGGCGGCCAAGCAACTGCTGCGCGAGAAGCTGGAAAAGGCTCGCCTGGATTGCGAGACCGCGGAACGCGGTTACCATTTGGAGCGGGTGGCGGAATTGCGTCATGGCATCATTCCCGACCTGGAGCGCCAGATGCACAAACTGGACCAGGAGGCCGGGACTGATTCCCCGCTGCTGCGTGAAGAGGTCACCGAGGAGGAGATTGCCGAGGTGGTGGCGCGTTGGACCAGGATTCCGCTGACCCGCCTGTTGGAAGGTGAACGCGAAAAACTGTTGCGTCTGGAGAGCGTCCTGCATGAGCGGGTGGTGGGGCAGGATCAGGCCGTCAAGGCCGTGGCCGACGCCGTTTTGCGCGCGCGCGCCGGCATCAAGGATCCGCGCCGGCCGATCGGGTCGTTCCTGTTCCTCGGGCCCACCGGTGTCGGCAAGACCGAACTGGCGCGCGCCCTGGCCGGGACGCTTTTCGATACCGAGGAAAACATGGTGCGTCTGGACATGAGCGAGTACATGGAGAAGCATTCGGTCTCGCGCATGGTCGGCTCGCCGCCCGGCTACATCGGGTACGAGGAGGGCGGGCAACTGACCGAAGCCGTGCGCCGCAAGCCCTACTGCGTCCTGCTGCTCGATGAGATCGAAAAGGCTCACCCGGATGTTTTCCATATCCTGCTGCAGTTGCTGGATGAGGGACGCCTGACCGATTCCCACGGGCGCACCGTTAACTTCAAGAATACGGTGGTGATCATGACCAGCAATATCGCCTCGCATGTGCTGCTGGAAGGCATTGATGCGGCCGGCGGCATCAGCGAAGGCGCCCGGCGCCAGGTCATGGATGCCCTGCGCAGCCAGTTCCGTCCGGAATTCCTGAACCGTGTCGATGAGGTGGTGCTGTTCAAGCCCCTGACCACGCAGGAATTGGAGAAGATCGTCGATTTGCAACTGGACGAACTGCGCGCGCGCATAGCGGAGCAGCGCCTGGAACTGGAAGTGACGGAGGAGGCCCGCTGTTTTATCGCCCGCAGCGGCTATGATCCGGTTTATGGCGCGCGGCCGTTGAAGCGGTTTATTCAGCAGGCTGTTGAGTCGCCCCTGGCGCGCGTGCTGTTGAGTCCGGATCGCGGCAGCGGTGGTGGGACGGTTAAAATTGATCTGCGGGATTCAGCGCTGGATGTGCGGCTTATATGAAAAAAAATCAACACGTTACCAAGCATATCTTCATTACCGGCGGCGTAGTGTCGTCGCTGGGCAAGGGGATTACCGCCGCATCCATCGGACTGCTGCTGACCAGGCGCGGCTATCGCGTCAAAATGCAGAAGCTGGATCCCTACCTGAATGTCGATCCCGGCACGATGTCGCCTTACCAGCATGGCGAGGTATATGTAAC
>JAIVGW010000147.1 GCA_020201415.1 Lentisphaerota bacterium | reverse complement strand
ATCTGGGAGCACTGGGCCAACCAGGGCCCGCACTACTACATGCTGGCCCAGATGGCCTGGAACCCCTATGCCGACGGACCGGCCATTCTGGACGATTACTACCGCCGCGCCTTCGGCCCGGCCTATGAGCCGATGAAGGCCTACTGGACCCTGCTCGAAGACGCGGCCGAAAATATCATCTTCAATGAACAACCCCAGGCGGAGGTATGGAATGCCGCATTTTTTGACCGGGCCTACGGTTACATGGATCAGGCGGACCGGGCAGTCGCGAATGCGCCGGCCATTTATGCCGACCGGCTGGCCTTCGTCCGCGCTGGTCTGGACTACACCCGGCTGATCATGGAAACTCGCGTGTTAATGGCCCGACTGCGGGAAAGCAAAGGCGCGGACACCGCCGCCGAAGCGGCGGCACGCGCCAATTGGGACCGGATCATTCAGATCAACAAGGACCACCCGACCGCCGTCAACTGGACATATGTCGGCCCGGGCCGGGGCAATACGAGAAGCATCCACCCGGACCATTACAAGTAATAGTCATAGTCGGCAAAGTTGACGCTATCAGGAGTGTTAAAAATGTTAAAACTATCCCTTGTTCCACCGGCGCCGGAGGATTACCGCATCAACGGCGTGGCGCCCGAAAAGCAGATTGTGCCAATCGGCCAGCAAACCTGGCAGGTGGCCTGGGACAAGCGCCTGCAGTTGCAAATCGAAAACACCGGCGATCAGGCGACAACGGCGGTTCTGGTATTTGACGGCAATCCCACCATGACGGATTATCCCTACGTCAGGGACCGGGCCACCGGTGAATGGAGGCCGCTGGCCGGCGTGCGTGACGGCAACATGGTATTGATCGCAGTGCCCGCGCCGCCCGGCATAACGGATTTCTCCGTGTCGCCACCCTACAGCTACGAGGATTGCGCACAAATGATCCGGCGCATTGCCGAAGATCATCGTGTCACTGTGAGCGTTCCCGGCCAATCGGCCGAAGGCCGCGACCTCTGGCTGCTGAAAATTGCCGCGCCGGACTGTCCGGACCGGCTACAGGGCTTGAAGCAAAAATGCATGATCGCGGCCCGGGCGCATGCCTGGGAAACGGCCGGCAGCTACTGCATCGAGGGCATGCTCGATTATCTGCTCTCGGATCACCCGCGGGCCGCCATGTATCTGCAAATGTTCGATGTGTATTTCTGCCCGATGCTCAATCCCGATGGCGTGGCCAACGGGGTCCGGCGGCACACACCCGATGGCGCCGACCTGAACCGCGACATCCCCACCAACCGGACGCGCGGCACCGGCTGTGAAAACGATCCGGAACTTGTGTGCCACATCCGCCTGATTGATGAACTCCGCCCGCAGATTTACTGTCAGATTCACAACATGAACCAGAAGCACATCGACTGTGCTCTGGGCATGCTGCCGGACCACGCCGAATATTTCAAAAACTTCATGCCGCCGCTGCAAGCACACCTCAAGACCCTCGGGTTCGACCAGGGTGGCGCAGGCACCATACCGAAATACTGCCGGAACCTCGATCCGGCCTGCCTCTCCAGCACGTTTGAATTTCCCTGGTTCGGACGCACCACCGGCAATATGCGCGCGCTGGGGCCGCCAGTGCTGGAAGCCCTGTTCAACACCAGGATCCGGGCCGATCAACGCAAGCCGGCCAAATCATCCTGAAACTTTATTCCGCCGGCCCCCAGACCAGGAGGCGGTTGGGGCCGGGCTTCAGGGTTTCCAGGGGGCCGGGGCGCGGCCGGACGGCGCGTGGCCGTCCCTGATAGTCCCTGTCAAAAACGATACGGGAGCCATCGGGATTTTCATAGGGTGCGCCGGCAATCCGCGGCGCACCCAGCTTTTCTGAAACCACCACCGCGGTCGGCGCATCCTTGAGCGCCGCATCCGCTTCCAAACACAGGTACAACCGGTCGCCCGCCTGCTCCAGCCGCAGGCCATGCTGCAATTCGCCGCGGACCACCGCGTCATGCTCTCCGGAAAATGGCCGGGCCTGATTGTAATAAAGGTTGCCCCCGGTATAAACCGGCTGCCTGGTTTCATAATAAGCGCCGAGTGAAAGCAAGGCGCCCGGGCGGCGGCGACGGCCCTCCAGAGCCGCCAGGTATTCCTCCAGCGAGCTGGGATGCCCATCGTAAACTCCCAGGCCGTATTGGCCTGGCGGGACGGCCGGGCGGACGGATGCCGGGTCGTCGTTTTCATCCTGGATCCCGCCATAAGCGGCGCCCGCCGCCGCATCGGGCGCGACAAACAGATTATTGAAATAACGATCATCCCCGGCAAATACAAACGTCATACCGGAGATGGCCGTTGAATGCGGCTGATGATAAGGCGTGGCGCGCCGTGTCACATCGCGGGGATTAATCGTTCCGGCAATCAGGTTATGAATAAAGGCGCCGCCCTGGGCGCAAAGATTAAGGCTGTAGGGTGAGAGCAGCAGATTATTGTCAACTACGCAGGGTCCATGACTGACCTCGATAAATAAATCGCATTCATTGTCATAAACCAGGTTGCCGGTAATTCTCGTGCCTTGGGCCTGCCAGTCCATCCAGAGTCCCAGCCGGCAGTCATGAATACGATTGCCGCTGAGAATGGAATCAATCGGGGCATG
>JAIVGW010000386.1 GCA_020201415.1 Lentisphaerota bacterium | reverse complement strand
ATTACACGACTGACTGTCAATGGCTTCATAGCCGTTTCTCCTTGATTGGCCGGATACTCCGGCATACATGTTTGCACGGTATGCGGGTCAGCTTCCGGCGGACCGCTGCGCTTTTTCCCTGACTGTCTTTTGTTGGAGCCGATGTCGGCGTTGCAGTTCGTATCCCGGCAGCAAGTTTTTGTCGTAAAACAGCCTGGTCATGGAGTTGAAGGCCTGTTTTTCATAAGTGTATTGCCATTTGTGGGAGTGGTGTCCGGCGGCTTCGAGGGTTTGCGCGGCGCGTTCCCAATTGCCGTTGCCCAGCAGTTCCACGGCCATCCGGTAACGGTAAAAATCCACTTCGCCGATTCGCACGCCGTAGCGCGCCCACCACTCATCCAGAAGTTCCGTTGCGTAATCGGTATGCCCGAGTTGGAACAGCGCGAAATATGACCAGAAAGCCAGAATGCGTGAGCGGCGGCGCAGCGAGATGTCCAGGTCGTCAATACAGGCCCGGATACTTGCAACACGGCGGCGGATGAAGTCCGCCCGGCGTTCCTCCGGAATCCGGTATTGTTGCAGGAATAAATTGGTGTGCAAAAACCCGGTACGGAAATACCAGTGTTCCTTGAGGGCGCGGCTGGTATGCGCGGTGATGAAGGTCCGTTCCATTTTATCGAGCATCGCGGCGACAGATTCGGGAGCATGATCGAACCATTTGAAGGCGAAATTGCCGAAGATGCCCATGGCCGCCCGGCGGGCCGGCGCCGGGTCGGCCGGGTCAAGCGCCAGCAGCGCGGCAATCGATTCACGGGTTAAGGTTTCCGACTGGGCATAACCGCGGATTTCATTGTGCAGGGCATCGACGACCAGTTGTTGGAAGGTTATGTGCCAATTATCCTGGGCGATATCCCGTCCGGCATGTTCATGGATGAATAAGGTTAACTCGTCGCGCAACCGGCGCAGTTGTTCACGATCGCGCCGGTCGAGCATATCGCTGTAACGCCGGAAAAAAGTCGGTGTAGCTTCGGCAATGGTCGTGTCCGTTGCGGTGCCCGTTGGTTCAACGTCCGCTTGGGCAGTTTCCAAAGCGCCTGGTTCCTCCGGCGCGCCGGACAACCAATCCGCCGGCGTGACGGCGATAGCCTCCGGCGTCGCCGGGGCGGGATTGGTGAAGACTTCGGACATGGCGGGGTGTTCGGGTTCGTCCGCCGGAGGCCGACGGTTCGTTTCCGGTCCGGCAGCGGCGGTCTGCCGTGCGGCGGCCTGCGGCATTGTCGGAATCAAGGCCGGCATATCCGATACCATAACGCTTTGCGGCGCGTCCGGCGCGGGTGGGCCGCGGTTTGAGAACGTCTGCCATAATTCAATCGCCAACACCAGCGCGGCGCCCGCCAAGGCCAGTTGCATCAATCCGGCATGGCGTTTGCGGATAGGTGGCAGGGGACGCAGCACTTGAAATTCGGAGCGGCGGCGCATCAGTTCCCGCATGCAGCTTTGCGGTGTTGTGGTTGTGTCCGCGTCGGCCACCGGCACCGCCATGGTATGCCCGCAACAGGTGCAGGCGATGATTTTGCCGGCCGCCGCCAGGGGCGCCAACAGGGTCGCCGGGCAATGTTCACAACCGAACTCTATTTCGGGTGTTGGCACCCTGACCGGTGAAGTGCAGTCCACGCATGTCACCGTCCGGCCGGCGTTGCGTTCATCGACGGCCAGGCTTTTGCCGCAGCGGCAGTTGAAATATATGTCGGCCATGGCTATCGCTGCCGGGTGCGGGCGCCCAGCAGTCCTTGTTCGCAGTCGCGGATGTATCCTTGAATGGGTGGATGATCGCGTTTTTCAGGGTAGGCATTGCACAAATCCTCGAATGCCGACAACGCTTCGCTCCAGCGTTCAACCGTCCAATACAGCCATGCCCGGGTCAACAAAGCCTGTTGGCCCATGAATTCACCCTCGAATTCGCGGGTTTGAATTTCGCATAACCTAATGGCTTCGGCAGGCTTGTTGTACGGGCCGGCGTTAAGCACTATCAGGTGCCAGCGGCTTTGACCGCGCCACTGGTCACCGGGTGTGCCGGAGTTTACCGCTTGCTGCCATAATCTTTCGGCTTCCCGTGTTTTACCCTGCAGATAAAGACACCAGCCCAGTTTAGTCATGACCTCCTGGTGTTCGTGAATGGTGGGGTTGCGTTTCAAGGCTTCTTCATAGAGCCGTGCCGCTACTTCGGGCGCATTATCGGCCAGCATGGCGTTGGCTGAGGCGATGATGGCGGGTACCGAGCCTCCGGGCGACGCCAGTTCCCTCGCCAGACGGTATTGATCCAGGTCGCGTCCCTGCAACCGGTCGGCCACCTTGCCGAAAAGCATGGCGGCCGCGGCATAATCGCCGGCTTCCAGCAGAACCCGGGCGGCCCGGGCATGTTCGTCGAGCGTAGCCTGGTTGTCCGGAAACAGCGTGTGCATATGCGCCAGGATTTTATCTAATTCCCCCTGGTTTTGCTGGGAACGGTAATGCGCTGCCAGTTGCTCCAGAGTCAATAGCAAGGCGTGGCTGCGGCGTTTATGCATGATCTCGCCGGTGGCGATACGATTCAAGTCCACAACCGATTGTGCTTTACGGCCGCGATGGTATGCACACAGCGCAATATATGCC
>JAIVGW010000146.1:4868-6840 GCA_020201415.1 Lentisphaerota bacterium | reverse complement strand
GCATTGCATACTCCCGGAATATGGTTTAAACGGAAACAGAAGCCGTCCGGACGCCGGAAAATGGCTGAGGCGCCAGGGGCTTGTACGCGGCCGGCCAGTCCACACATCCGAAGCTTTGCCGGTATCTGTCGTTCATTCCAGAGAAACATCCTGGACGGATCTGGTTAAAACAACCCGGCCGGCGTCATTCTTGATCAGACGCGCATCACCGCGCAATGCCTGATGGGCTTCGGAAAACAGAACCACCCCGTAAGGGGTCACTGCGGTATGGACCGCCAGCATATTTTTGGAATAAAAGAGCACATGCACATTGCTGGATTCATCCAGCACCAATTCGGGGGCCCGAATGCGCACCAGCGATCCCAGTTTGAACACACCGAACACCGAACGATTACGAACATCTTCGATGCGCAGATAAAGATACTCACCCGAGGAACGCTGAAAATATTCAAGCACATAATTACGCAACGCATCCGGATCACCCTTGACTCCGGCGCGCATGCGTGCCAGTTCAAACCCGCGCATGACTTCAAATTTGACGTCCGGAGATGCAAAAGCGCCCGTACCAAGATCAACCACCGCCCTTACAGTGTAGCGCTCCAGCGCCTGAATTTCAAACATGCGCGACAGATCAAACTCATAGCGACCGGTTTCACCGGGCAGAATCGGCGCCAATTCAGAAATTCGAGCGCCCTCCGGCAACGGCCGCACCACGCGCCCCTGACTGTTTTCCATCTCCAGTCGGAGTTCGGCGCCTGCACGTCCCCCGTCAATAGTCAGCAGACGGCCACTATAGTTGGCAATCGTAACAGTTAACGGTGTCGATTCATTCAGGAGGAACTGAGTTTCCGGCAAATAAGACCGCACTTGTATTTGGGCGAAAACCGCCGACGGCAAAACCAGTGCCGCTATCCAAAGTCTTATCATCCCGCCCCATAACATTTTGCACATCCCTTCCTCCAATGAAATACCGCAGAGCTTTTCGTTTCCAATACCGTCATAAGACTTTGGAAAATACATTTAGAATCTTTACAACGCTTCACAAGCCTTATATGATATTAAATATTTTAATAGCATACAATGTAAAAAATAATTGACGCCTCAAGTATGAATAAAACAGCCAGGTCATTTGATGAAACATATAAAGCCCTTGGCGCCCATCCGTGGCTGTTGAAGATTTTCAACAACTCTCCCGACGGCCTGGTGGTGCTTGACCCGGCCGGCACGATTCTGGCGGCCAACCGTTCCTTACTGCGCATAACAGGCAAAGCTAAAGCCGATATTCAGGGGCATAATTTCAGCGAGCTGATTCCTGCCGCCCGACATGCGCAATGGCAACACGACCTGGAAATGCTGAAAACAGGCAAGTGGAATGTGATTGAAGGTTGCCTTACACGTGAAGGACATGAGCGGCCAGTACCGCTGGAGATCACGCTTCTTTGCCAATGCGAAGCGGAAGGTCTTCCTGTAATCAGTTTACATATGCGCGACATCTCGATTTATCACAATGTCGAAAAGGCCCTGATGGCCTCGCAGGAGGAATGGGCGCTCTCTTTTGACGCTATTACCGACTGTATGTGCATTCTCGACAATGAGGGCCGGGTTATTCGCGCTAATCGCGCCATGCAGGTCAGGTTTCAGCCGGAATTCGGCGGCGAACTCACCGGCAGGCACTACCTTGAATTGATGCCGCCGAGTGACAAACCAAAACATCCGGCCCTGCCCCACCCCGTTTGTGACGCGCCGTTCGTCATGGATTGTGTGGCCTTCCAGGGCCTGCATGGCTGGTTCAGCGCCAGATCGTATCCTTTGGAAGAAAAACCCGGCCGGCCGACTGGGGTTGTGATGGTCCTGCGTGATATCACCACCCAGATGGAAACTGAAGCAGCTCTTAAAAACGCGGAAGCTGGCTTGCGGCAAGCCGCCAAAATGGAGGCCATCGGCCGGCTGGCCGGCGGCATTGCACATGATT
>JAIVGW010000146.1:0-4774 GCA_020201415.1 Lentisphaerota bacterium | reverse complement strand
CCTCCGGCCAAATACGTGTTGCTGGAGGTCAGCGATACCGGCTGCGGCATGCCGCCGGATGTCCTGGAACATATTTTTGAACCATTCTTCACCACCAAAGAACGCGGCAAGGGCACCGGCTTGGGTCTGACCACCATTTACGGTATTGTCAAGCAATTGGGCGGTTACATCCAATGTTACTCGGAAGTCGACGCCGGCACTTCCTTTAAAATATATCTGCCTAAGATAGACAAACCTCAGCCGCCGTCTGCCGCGGAAACCACCCTGGCGGAACTGCCGCATGGGGATGAAACCTTGCTGGTGGTTGACGATGAGCCGAACATCGTGATAATGATCAAGCAGATATTGAATGAATTGGGCTACCGGGTGTTGTGTGCGTCATCCCCTGAAGAAGCCCTGGATATTTCCCGGAATTACGATGATAACATTGACCTGGTACTGGCGGATATCTTCATGCCGCGCATGAACGGCCTGCGGCTGGTGGAAAATCTACGGCAGTACCGCCCGCAACTTAAGGCCCTTTATATGTCGGGTTATGCCGATCAGGCGACCCAACTGATCGGCGCATTGCCCGGAAGCAGAATCTTTATGCATAAACCGTTCAGTTTTGACAACATGGCCAGACGCATGCGCGCGGCACTGGATGCTCCCGATTGACCGGCGTTGAAGAAAGGAACCAGAAAAAGATGAATACACAACTGCCCATGGATGACTTCATGCAGACGCTGCCGCATGACGGTATAACTTTCGACGATGTATCGTTGATGCCGAATTATGCCGATTTCATGCCGCATGAAGCAGACATAAGCTCCAAACTTACCACTGGCATTAAGCTGAACATTCCCTTCGCCAGCGCCGCCATGGATACGGTCACTGAAAGCCGCATGGCCATCGGCATGGCCATGCAGGGAGGAATTGGCATCATCCATAAAAACATGGAGCTAACGTGCCAATGTCGCGAGGTGGAAATAGTCAAACACCACCTGAACGGGGTGATCCGCAATCCTATCACCTTTCCGCCCGAGGCCACCCTGGGGGAAATCCAGAGTTTCAAGAAACAGCACGGCTTCACTTTCTCAGGCTTCCCTATCGTCAACAAAGATTGTGTGCTGATGGGCATTATTACCGCTGCCGACACCAAGTTCGTACGCGACGCCAACACCTCCGTCACGGCGGTCATGACCAGCAAAGTCGTCACCGCTCCGCCGGAAACCACGCTGGAACAGGCTTACGAGATCATGCAGCGCGAAAAAGTCGGCAAATTACCGCTGATCGAGGATGGCCGACTGGTGGGCTTGTACAGTTTTTATGATGTGAGCACGCTGATTGAAAATGCACACCCCCTGTTTAACCGCGATAAGCGGCATCGCCTGCGGGTGGGCGCCGCCATCGGCCCTGGCGATCATGAACGCGCGCAGGCCCTGAGTGAAAAAAACGTAGACGTCATGGTGATTGACACAGCTCACGGGCACTCCCGCAATGTGATTGAAATGTGCCGCTGGCTCAAACGCCATTGTCCGGAGGTGGATGTGATCGCGGGCAACATCGCCACCGGCGAAGCCGCGCTGGCGTTGCGCGATGCCGGAGCCGACGGCGTCAAGGTCGGGATCGGACCCGGCTCCATCTGTACTACGCGGGTTGTGGCAGGCGTGGGTATTCCCCAGATTTCGGCCATTTATAATTGCGCGCGGGAATTGCGCGGTTCCATCCCGTTGATTGCCGACGGCGGCATCCGGTATTCCGGTGATGTCCCCAAGGCGCTGGCGGCGGGCGCCGATTCGGTTATGATGGGATCCATTCTGGCGGGAACAGAAGAAAGCCCCGGAGAAAAAACCATTCATCAAGGGCGCCAATATGTGGTCTATCGCGGCATGGGCAGTCTGTCTGCGATGCAATCATATTCCGGCAGCCGCGAACGTTACGGGCAGCTGGATGCTCCGGAAGCCGACTTGATTCCCCAGGGGATTGAGGGCATTGTGCCGTTTTCCGGACCGCTGGCCAAAGTGCTGACACAGTTCAGCGGCGGTCTGCGGGCGGCTTGCGGGTACTGCGGCTGCCGCAACATATACGCCTTACAGGCCAATGCGCGCTTTGTGCGTGTGTCGCATTCCGGGGTGCGTGAGTCGCATCCGCATGATATAATTCAAGGTTGCTAACCAACCCTGAGTCGCCGCTGAGCGCCTGGCGCAGGTCGCCCATCATCGCACGGGCATCTGCGTAAAGCTCCTCGTCGTTGACCAGTTTCCCCAAAGTGCCCTCCCCGCTGCGGATTTTTGCGGTAATAGCCTTGAAATCATCCACCACCACGGCCGCCGAAGCCATCAGGTCCAGCGGCTTTTCGCCGCGCACCACGGCATCCTGCGGCATCAGGGGAGCGTCATCCGGGCCGGCGTCAACCTGCAGATAACGTCCGCCCAAAAAGGACGAAGGCACAACCCGCACATTGTAATTTTCGCGCATCTGCACCGGGCGTTGCAGATTAGCGAACACATGCACCCCGTCATCCCGCAATTCAAGCCGTTTTACTTTGCCGACCGTCATGCCGCGAATTACCACATTATCGCCGTCACGCAATCCCATGACATCCTCAAACACAACTTCCAGCGGATAAGTCTGCGCAAAAAAACTTTCACGGCTGAGAATGATGGTGAAAAAGGAAAGGCTGAGCAGTACCACGAACATGAATGCTCCCACCAGCATTTCCAGAAATAATTCACGTAATCGACTGTTGATGCGTTTCATTGCGCGGCGCCTCCCATGCCCCTTTTTTCGTAATATATTGCGCTTCCAGAAAATCCTGCACTACCTGATGTCGTGATTTGATGAAATCCGCCGGCGTGGACAGCTCGATAAAGTGCCCCTGATGAATCATGGCGATGCGCGTGCCAATGGCCAGGGCGCTGAAAAGATCATGCGTCACCACCACGCCGGTGACTTTCAACTCCCGCCGTAAACGATCAATCAAATCGTCTATGGTCCGGGAGGTCACGGGATCAAGCCCGGAAGTGGGCTCATCGTAAAGAATTATTTCCGGATTGGTGATGATGGCCCGGGCCAGTCCCACGCGCTTGCGCATGCCGCCCGAGAGATCGGACGGGTGCGCCAGGTAAATGTCGTTAAGGTTGACCATGTTCAGGGTTTCCTCCACCCGGCGATGGATTTCCGCATCATCCAGATCGGTTTTTTCCCGCAGGGGCAACGCCACATTTTCACCCACCGTGAGCCACTCCAGCAGGGCCGCGCTCTGGAACAGAACGCCAAAACGCTCACGCAGGCGCACCAGATCCCTTTGCCCGGCATGGCTGATGTCCTCGCCATCCACCCACACCGCGCCCTGGTCCGGGGTCAGCAGCCGGATCATGTGTTTGAGCGAAACACTCTTGCCGGCGCCGGAAAACCCTACGATGACAAAAGTTTCACCACGTTGAACCTCAAAATCCAGATCATCCAGGACCCGCCGTTCGCCGAAATATTTGGTTACATGTTCGAATTTGATCATACGTAGAACAGCCTGGTGATGACGTAACCCACGATCAGAATTGAAAGAAACGAGATGATCACGCTGCGGCGCGTGGCACGCCCAACACCCACGGCGCCTTCCGTAGTGGAAAAACCCTGGTGGCAGGAGACCGTAGTCACAATGATGCCGAAAACAAAAGCCTTGAACAATCCGACATATAAATCCTTGTTTTCGGCGAAACGGGTGGCATTGTCGATATAAGCCTGCAGCGAAACCCCCAGTTGGGTCGTACCCACCAGCGCCCCTCCGATCACGCCCAGCATACAGGCATAAAAAGTCATCAGCGGCGTCATCACCATCATGGCCACCAGGCGCGGCATTACCAGGAAGCGCACAGGCCTGATGGACATTACTTCCAGCGCAGCGATTTCCTCGGAAACCACCATAGTGCCCAGCTCGGCCGCCATGGCGGAGCCGACGCTGGCGGCCAGGATCAAAGCCGTCATGAAAGGCCCCATCTCACGCAGCATGGAAACCATCACTGCGGCGCCGATGTTGACCTCCTGCCCGAATTTCCGCAACTCCAGGCCGGTTTGCAATGCCAGGATCATGCCGGTGAACATGGCCACCACGGAGATAACGCCGATACTCTTGATGCCGGTCACGTACAATTGGTAAACTACTTCCGGCCGGGCCCGATTGCCCAGCATGAAACGCAAATCCAAAAGGCCTTCCCAAAGCATCAACAGCGCCCGGCCGGCATTGCGGCAGGTCATCCAGATATCACGCCCCAGCAAGCCCAACCAATTGATCGCCGGCGGATAAAATTCAGGTTCGCGGGTCAGCATATAATATCACCATATCGGTGTTGAAAATCAAAGTCACTATTGTCAAGTTACTCAAACTATGTGAATTAAATCAGCTTTCAACGGCGGTCGCAAGCAAAACCAGCATCACGGTCCGACATCGGATCAGTCCAGTCGCTCCGCATCGTGGCGGTCAAGTGGAATTGACAGGAAATACAGAAGGCGCAGACTGCGCCTCCCGGCCTTCCGGGTGTATCCGAATAAACCCTTCAGGCAATTCCATTCCAGAGTGTCCTGACGGGGCCGGCTTTCATATTGCGCCAGGGGAAACACAGACCAATAGCGCGCGCCATCATTCTGGCGGCGATAACGCATTGTCCCCCAAAGCAGTTCCTGCTGGGTCGCATCAGACGATGTCTCCCTGGTATAAAGCGTCCAGAGCGGCGCAAAATTACGGTCAATCACGGGAAAATCCCTGAATGGCAGCAATGTGGGAACACGCAAAATG
>JAIVGW010000145.1 GCA_020201415.1 Lentisphaerota bacterium | reverse complement strand
TTTCACGGGTTGTGGCCAAAACGCGAATTACCGCTTCCGCCCTTGACCTACTCCGCCAAACCGCCTATAAACGGCAAACAAACAGCTTAATCACCGAAAATACAGGAGCCAGCCATGACCGACATGCTCAGGGAGATTTTTAAAATGCAAGGCGAATTGAACCGCCGGATAGGCGTCGACACCGAGGCTATGCCGGAAGAACAACAACCGGAATGGGTGTTGAATTATACCCGGGCCATGTCCCAGGAACTGGCCGAATTGACTGACAGCGTCCCGTGGAAATGGTGGGCCAAATACCAGAAATTCGACAAGCAGAACGCCCGGGTGGAAGTGGTGGATATGTTCCACTTCCTGGTCTCGCTGGCCCAGGTGCTGGGCATGTCGGCCGAGGACGTCCACCGGGCCTACCTGGAAAAAAACAAGGTGAATTTCCAGCGCCAGGACAGCGGCTACAGCGTCAAGGACGAAAATGACAGCCGGCACATCGGCGTCTGATCCGCGGCTTCAGATCACAGCTTCCAGACCAAAGACGAGCGCAGCGACATGTCGTTGCGTTTCTTGTCATCCGCCGGCCGGTTGACATACTGATCCTTGAACGCCAGTCGCAGGAAAAAACTACGGTAGAACTCCACATCCATCCCGCAATTCAGCGTGGCGATGTAGGTCTCCACATCCGCCAAGTCGCTTAGAAACTTCAAGCGCTGGAAAAACTCCACCGCGGAATTGAATTTCCAATTGAACTCCTGCTGCACCAGGGCTGATACATTTTCATTGAGGCTCTCGCCACGGTATTTTTCCTGGACGAAGGCCGGCCCCAGACTGAAGCGCAGTTCCGTATGGCGGACAGGATGGCACAGGTTGAGCCCCAGGCCGGGCGACAGGATCGTGCGGTAATCCAGGTTGGCTTCCTCATCGCGCTCGGCATCGCCCTGCACTACCAAAAAGGCGTATTTGGCAAAATCCCAGGTGTATTTGATCTCCGACTCCGCCTTGCCCACGTTGCGGACGCCATCGGTCTCACCATAACTGCCGTCCGCCAGCAATAAAAACAGATGCGCATCCTGCTTCCGCTCTGCCATCAGGCCGGCCGACAGCAGGGTGACATCGCTGTTGCCGCGGTCCAGGTTCGCGCCCAACGACAGTTCCGCCTTCCAGAGCGGCGGCACGTGATCCAATTCAGCCTGCAGCTTGAGATTGGCATCGCGCAGGTTTTTTGCCAGCGCTTCATCTTCGGGAAACAGACGGCGTTTCAAACCGAGATATTCCTGCGCCAGTTCCTCCGGCGTCGCCTCCGGCGGCGCTGCGCCGGCCGCCATCGACCCGCACCACAGACAGCCTATCACCAAAAGTCCACGCCAACAAAAACAAATCGCCCGCATCATTGCCCCCTTTTGCATTGATTATCAAAAAACTTTTTTATCCTAGCGTCGGCGGCAATCCTGGGTCAAGCACAGACCGATTAATATTTTGGTTCTGGCTACCAGCCAGTCGGCTCTGTTATATTCCTGTCTGAATTTTTCAACAATCATACTGCGAATAAATTATCGACGCGCTATGTATGAGCAAGCCATAATCGACGGTTACAATCTGCTGTACCGCCAACCGGCCGCCGGCGATCTGGCATCCCGGCGGCAGGCGCTGATCAGATTGCTTGAACCCGCGCTGGGCGTAATCGCCCAACGCATCACGGTCGTATTTGACGGCGCCACGGCGGAAACCGACCCCGGGGCCACGGGCGTGGAAGTGGTATTTTCTCCAGCCGGCCGCACGGCCGATGAAGTCATCACCGGAATGGTGCAGACCGCACCGCGCCCGGCACAAATCCTGGTCGTCACCTCCGACCGCCCGGAACGCGAAACCGCCGACGGGGCCGGCGCCGCCACCATGTCCTGCGGCATTTTCCTACAGACCCTGGCCGCCCAACAGGCCCTGCTCAGCGCGCACCTGGCGCGCCGAGCAGTGCGTAACCGCAGCGCATGCCTCGGCGACTTCTTCCCCGACACATGACAGCAGCTAAAGCCTTATCAGAAGCTATTTTTACTCTTAACCGACTACTTATCTGTTGTTTACAGACGAGAAGCGTCGATGGTCGATGATACATCGTAGCGGTAAGGCAGCCCTCGATTTTAGCAGCCTCCCCTGGACTGAACTCATTCACGCTCACCAGCACAAATGCCCGGCGCAGGCAGGGCGAAAGCCGTCCGATCACGGAAAGCAGGCGCGCGGTTTCCTCGCGTGAAATTGCCGCATCCGCGGGCCCACGCCTCGAGTACTTTGTTTCGGGCATTTCATTCCGCAATTCCAGCAACAGCCTGCCGCGTTTGCGCATGAAATCACGCGTGGTATTGACCGCGATCCGGTAGATCCAGGTCTTGAAAGACGAGCGATACCGGAATTTCGGCAATGCCGCCACTGCTTTCACAAACGTCTCTTGGGTGAGATCATCCGCATCTGCCTTGTTCAGCACCATCGGAAACACCAGGTTGCGGACATTGGCGACATGCCGCGCAACAAGAATATCGAGCACGTTTAACGCTCCACTCCCCACGTATTCGCGCGCCAGGTCTTCATCCGACACTTCCATTATTTCAAAACTTTCACTATGCGCGAAGATTTCATCGCTTCTGTTAAATTAGACGTACTCGCTCCTGAAA
>JAIVGW010000385.1 GCA_020201415.1 Lentisphaerota bacterium | reverse complement strand
GGTGTTGGCAAAACCATGGCTTATTTGGCGCCTTTGCTCAGCCTGGCGTCCGAAGGCAGCCGCCCCGTGGCTGTCTCAACTCATACAATCAATCTTCAGGAGCAGATTGCCCGGCGCGATATCCCGTTTCTGAAACAATGCCTGGGGACATCCCAGCGGGCGGTGGTCTGCAAGGGGCGCAATAATTATCTGTGCCTGCGCCGTCTTTTCATGGCCCGGCAAATGGGCGGCGATATGTTTCAGGCTGATCAGGCCGATTGGCTGGAAAAGGTGACACGTACAGCCGAGTCAATGGAACTGACCCGGCCGACTGATGACGGGACATCGGATGGCAGTCTTTCAGCTTTTGCCGATGGCACCCGTGAACCGCTGTCGCTTGAATTATGGAGCCAGGTTTGCGCTGAATATGATAATTGTCTTAACCGCAAATGCTCCTATTTCAGACGGTGTTTTCTGATGCGGGCGCGCAGCGCCGCCTTCGAGGCCGATCTGTTGATTTTGAACCATCACCTGCTTTTTTCCAATCTGGCGTTGGAAGGCGCCCCGGAGGGCAACCTTGAAGGCGGGTTTCTGCCTGGCTTTGACGCGCTGGTAATTGACGAGGCGCATTGCATGGAACAGACGGCCGGAGATCATTTCGGCCTGCGTCTGACGCAGGGCGCCTTGGAAATGTGGTTGCGGCGGCTGTACCACCCGGATACCGGACGCGGTCTGTTGGCTGTATTGCACGACCGGGCAGGGAGTGAAATGCTCCGGCAGGCCTGGTCCGCATCAGAGTCTTTTTTCCGTCAATTACATGATTGGTCGGCCTTTGCCGGACGCGAGACCCGGCGTTTGGTAGCCCATCCTTTGGATCTGGCCGGATTGCTGCCGGTCCGGTTGCGCGAAATCTCCGACTGTCTGGCACAGCGTGTGGAACTGACTGAGGACCAGGATCTGCAGGCGGAACTGACATCCCTGGCCCGGCGTGGATTGGCGATGCGCGACTCAATCATGGCTTTTGCGCGGCAGGAACTCGAGAACCAGGTTTATTGGATTGAAACCACAGGGATGCGACGGCGCCTGGCGCTTTGTTCGGCGCCGGTGGAGGTCGGCGCGATTCTGAAGAATGTGCTTTTCGATAAATTTGAGTCGGTGGTGCTGACTTCCGCCACACTATCAGTCGGCGGCGATCTGAGTTACTTTAAAGCCAGAGTCGGCGCTGAGGATGTGTCCGAACTGGTGGTCTCCTCGCCCTTTGACTACAGCCGGCAGATGCGGCTTTATCTGGTAGCTGATTTGCCGGATCCGGGCAAAGCTGAATTTGTCGATGGGTTGGAACAGAGCCTGCGATTTTTCCTGCGCAAGACTGCCGGCCGGGCATTTGTTTTGTTTACCAGCGCGGAAATGATGCGGGAAACGGCGGCGCGGCTCGCGGGATTTCTGTCTGAACTGGAATTGCCGCTGTTGGTGCAGGGCCGCGACTTGTCGCGGCATGCCATGCTGGAACGCTTTCGCGAATCAGGCCGGGCCGTGTTGTTCGGTCTGGACAGTTTCTGGATGGGCGTGGACGTGCGTGGCGATGCGCTGGGTAATGTCATCATTACCCGCCTGCCGTTCGCAGTGCCGGATGAACCAGTCACCAAGGCGCGCGCGGAATTAATCAGGATGCGCGGCGGCAACGCTTTTTTCGATTACGCCCTGCCGGAGGCTGTCCTGAAATTTCGCCAGGGGGTGGGACGTCTGATTCGTTCTACTGCGGATGAAGGCATAGTCGTTGTGCTGGATCCGCGCATCATGCGCCGGAGCTATGGACGGGTGTTTTTGCAGTCCATTCCGGAATGCCCCGTGGAAGTGCTGAGGATGGCGGATCTTTGATCTGATTCCGCCCTGCGGCCATGTGGCAGGGGTGGGCGTAAAACAAATATTTTGATATGATGGAGGCACTTGCAAAACCCCACGGGCGCGTTCATCTTCGGCTCACCGAGACGGTTCGCCCTACCCGTTGCGGCAGCAATCCGGGAAGGTAGGGCGATGCGTCTCGCCGAGCCGCTGGGGTTTTGCAAGAACCTCATATATCTGTTAAAAAATTCAATATTTAAAGAAATCCTGATATATCAAAATTTATGTCCGACACCCGGTAGGGGTGCGTAAGACATTTAATGCTCGACATTCTTGTAAAAACGGTGTAGCACTTCTTCAAGTGCAATCCGGAAGAGGTCTTATGCGATGGAATGATGCATCATTTACCGCTGCCTCATCCGCCACCAGTGTGGCCTTTAAGCGTAACACTGGTTTGAAGATTGAAAGTCCTGGCGGAGTATGACTTTTAAACGATTCGGCCAATCTGCATAATATGGGTAAAATGAAAATATCTGATTTGGTGGTGATTCTCGAAGGGCAGGTGGTTTGCTGTGAGGACAAGCTCGGCTGCGAAATCGGCGGCTTTGCCGCTTCCGACCTGTTGAGCGACATCCTGGCTTTTGAACAGGAAAGTTACGCTCTGTTGACTGGCCTGACCAACGTCCAGGTGCTGCGCACGGCGGAAATCACCAGCGCTCATTGCGTGGTGATTCTGCGCGGCAAGCAACCGCAACCAGCGGCGGTAGCGCTGGCCCGCCGCAGCGGTGTGCCGCTGATCCTGTCGGATTGCGGCATGTTTGAGGCCTGTTGCCGTATTTGCCG
>JAIVGW010000144.1 GCA_020201415.1 Lentisphaerota bacterium | reverse complement strand
AGCGCATCCAATGCCTGTCGTAAACGCTGCGCCTCCTGGGACATTTCGTCATGCCGAAGCAACTCATCGGCCAGGACGCGCGACTCGGCCGCGGCTGTATTCAGTGTTTGGCGCAAGGCATCCGATTCATGCTGCAAGTCTGCCCAATCATTCATAACGGTCCGCATACGCTCTTCCATGCGTTCGTTCTCTTTCCTGGCCGAGGCCAGATCGCGTCCCACCCTGCGCATGTCACGCAAACGCTCCTGGACAAGCTGGTTATCATTACGCTTGTCAGCGAGTTCTTCGCGCATTGTCTGCAGCAATGTTTCCATATCGGAGTTTTTGTGCAACTGGTCTTGCACGAATTGCTCCAAGGACTGCGTTTGGTCATTAAGGTTTTTAATCTGTATGAGCAATTCATCCATCTCCTGCGCCTGCTCCTGCAGCGCCAGGTGTTGCTTATGTGCTTCTTGCAATTGTTTGGACAGATCGTCGCGCTGACGCTCATACGCCCGCTGGATCTTGCCCAACTGCTCTGCCTGGGCTTCCAGTTGCAGTGACCCTTCCTGAAGTCCCTGCAGTTCGGTGCGGGACAGTTCCGCCTGTTCCGCCTGGTGGCGGGCCCGGGTCAATTGTTCCGCAAGTTCCGCCTGCTGTCGTTCCAGGGCCAGGGCTTCCCTGGCGGATTTATCGAGCGCCGAAGTTTGCTTCTCAACCTGTTGCAAAAGTCCGGCCTGGCGCGAATTTTCCGCATCCAATGCAGCCCGCAACTGGCGCAGTTCGGCTTCATTTTTCCGGTGCGCTTGCATCTGCTGCTCCAATTCACGCAATTGCAGCCGCGCTTCTTCAGCCCGCTTTTGCTGTTCCAGACGATTGGCCGCCATGGCGGACAGCATCTGTTCGGCATCCAGACATCCCTGCCGAGCCGCCTCAAGTTCGATTTGCACCTGGGCCTGCTTATCCAGTTCCTGCGATTCGGACATCAGCCGGGTTTCCATGTCGCGCACCTGTTCATGCAGCGCACGGATTTCCCGCTCCAGACGCGCCAGCTCCCCGCGGCTGTCTTCAGATTCGGCATTCTTGGCGCGTCCCTGACGCTGCAAATTGGCCAAGGTCTTTCGCGCATCGGCAAGCTTCTCATTAAGGAAGCGCATTTCACTTGTCAACTTCCGGGCGTCATCCAGGTACTCTTGCGCCTGCTTTATGATTTCCCGCGTTTCCGCAGCGGCATCTGTGGCATCCTCAGACGGTAATGATGTTGATGGCCACAGGAAAGCAGCGCTGGCAAAAAGTGTCAAATAAAACGATTTTCTCATCATGGCATACCTCACTGCTGCTGTTTAAGCCCAGAGCCCGGGCTACGACTGCCTCGAAACGATTGGCGCATGGCTTGCGACTGCAGGCGGCCATCCGGCCCAAGTACTTCACGCGTCAGGTTCAATCGCTGCAACACCTGATCCGTGGTGCGGAAGTGGCATTTGGCCGTCTGCAGTAAAATCGACGGCGCATGTTTCTCCACCAATTCGCCGCCGCGTTCGATCGTTGCGGCGGATGCGCCCTTGGGCAGGAGCACCCCATGGTGTTCCGACATATCCTTGAGGGCCGAAAGAAAATCAGCTCGCGCCAAAATGGAGGCCGCGGCCACGGCCGGATCCGATTCAGCGCGATGACGCTGTTCCAGCTCTATATTGCGTCCTTTGGCCATCAGGGCGCGCTGGACCTGCTGCCGGCTGCCGAACTGGTCCGAAATCGCCCGATGGCAACCGGGCACCAGTTCCAGCAGATTTTCCAGGGCGCGGGCATGTCCCCAAGCCAGAATGCCGTTGACGCTGCGCATTTTTGCATAAAGACGGTTGTAAGCCGCCGGTCCCACGCGCACCACGGTGTAGTGGCGATGCAGCAACTTGCGCAATTCCGTGGCGATATCCAGCAGGCGCCGGTCGCTGGATATGCGTTTGCTGTCGCGCACTCCCAGGGCCTGCATCCGGGGTACCAGATCACGATCAGCATACGCCGCGGCAATCACCAACGGCCCGAAAAAATCGCCCTTGCCGCTTTCATCAACGCCCATGTGCGGCTCATAATGCGCCGGCTGTAATTGCTCTTCATACCCCAGCCGCGCCTCTCCCAAAACCTGGGGCTCCAGCATGAAAGTAACGAAGTCGGCGGCGCCTTTGCCCTGCACCAGACACTTGCCGCTGCGGTAGAGCGCCACCCGGCAGTTTTCCGCGTCCACTGCCGCCTGGGTGTGCTCCACCCGCACCGGACGGTAATTGCCCTGCTGCAGCAGGTGCAGCAGCAGAACCTGCTGCTCCTCCGTCAGAGCAAATGTAAAACTTGTTGGTTTGACGCTTATAGGCATGGCGGCCCGCACAGCCCGGCATTAATACGTGACGACGTTATCGCCATCTTATTATTTCAGGCATAGATGGGTCCAAGCCGTTCGCATACCCGGAAATCATCGTTGCCGAAACGGTCCCACATGGTGGGCCGGAAAACATCACCCGCCGGCACGTTATGCATGTCCACCGGGATGCGCAACATGGCATTGAGTGTTATCAGATCGGCGCCAATACATCCGAAAGAATTGGCATCATGATTGGGTCCGATACGCGACATGTATTCAAAAGAAGACATGTTGCGCGGTTTCCAGAACGTTTCCGGCCAGGTCTTGTCAGTCACACGGCTTACAT
>JAIVGW010000006.1:11561-13224 GCA_020201415.1 Lentisphaerota bacterium | reverse complement strand
AAGCCGCCGCACTACAAAATGGCGGACGGCTCGGTCGGAGACCTCGCCCTACCTTCCCGTCCGACCTGCCCGTCCGACCTGGAAGACGGTGGGCGCGCGAATGAAGCAAGCATGCGGAAAAGCGGCGTCGAGCCGCCGCACTCCAAAATATGCCGACATATACGGAGGGGAAGCAGTAACAAGCCGCCGCACTCCAAAATGTTGTGCAGGAGGACTCAGCCTTGCAGCGAGGAGATGATGTCGATCAGGGGCATGAACATGGCCACCACGATCGTTCCGACCACCACGGCCAGGAAGATGATCAGGATGGGCTCGATGATCGAAGTCAGTCCATCGACGGCCGCATCGACTTCGGTGTCGTAATTGTCGGCGATCTTGACCAGCATCTCCGGCAGCCGGCCGGTTTCCTCACCAACCATGATCATGCTGACGACCATGGAGGGAAAGACTTTTGAGGCTTCCAGAGGTCCGGCGACGGTTTCACCTTCCTTAACGCTGTCATGCACCTTTTGAATGGCATTGGAAATGACGGCGTTACCGGCAGTCTCGCGCACGATGTTGAGCGCCTGCAGAATTTGCACACCGGAAGTCATCAGTGTGCCCAGTGTGCGGGAAAACCGGGATATGCTGACTTTTTTAATCAGATCGCCAAACATGGGCATGGTAATTTTCAGGCGGTCCAGCAGGTAGCGGCCGGGTTTGGTCATGGCCAGCAGACGCGTCAAGAGGACCACGGCAACCACCACGCCCAGGACCATGGGGAACCGATGAATCAGCACATCGCTGAAATTGGAAACAAACTGGGTCAGAATGGGCAGTTCCTTGCCCTTGAGCAGATCACGGAAGATATCGGTAAATTTGGGGATAATGACGATCATCAGGAAGGCGGTGATGCCCAACGCCATAAGCAGAACGACGATCGGGTAAACCATGGCGCCCTTGACCTTGGTCTTGATTTTTTCGGCCTTTTCCACGAATTCCGCCAGACGCGCCAGGGTCAACTGAAGCACACCGCCGATTTCACCGGCGCGCACCATGTTGACAAACAGACGGTCAAATACCTTGGGGTGCTGGGCCAGGGCCTCGGCAAAAGTCGCGCCGCCCTCGACCGCCTCGCACATTTGACTGATTATGCGCTTGAGCGCGGGGTTGGGCTCCTGTTTCTGGAGAATCTGCAGGGCGCGCAGCAGAGGCACACCGGCATCAATCAAAGTGGCCAGCTGACGGGTAAAAATCATCAACTGTTTCTTTTTGACGCGGCCGGTTAAAAACGACAGCAGGGGCATATTGATTTCCTTCTTGGGACCGGCAGCGGGCTTGGCGGCGGGCTTGGCGGAACGGCGCGGATCGGCTTTAGGGGCAACTTCATCGATGCGTGAGGGAAACAGGCCGGACTCGCGCAGTTTGGCCATGACTACGGCCCTATTCGAGCCTTGCATCACACCAGATTTCTCAGCACCCTGTGAGTCGGCTGCCACATACTTGAAATTTGGCATAACTGAATCCGTGTTGATTAAATTGGAGCGTCGCTACGCTCTTGATCCCTCAGCCAGTCAGTTGAACAGCAGCCTTCAGGCTTTTTGGGATTTGTCGGACTTGCTGTCCGGTGGCTTTTTACGGCTGACATGGGCGACATCCACCCATTCCAGCAGCGCCATGGCCG
>JAIVGW010000006.1:0-11502 GCA_020201415.1 Lentisphaerota bacterium | reverse complement strand
AACAGATGCTTGACCACAGTCGGCCGGTGCAGCACCGCCAGGGCGCGCCGGCGTGAGGCCAGAGTCCCCTTCTTTCCCAGAGTTACCATGCGCTCGGCGAGGCGGCGGGCCGCCTTGGCCTTGGGCAAGGTAGTCTTGACACGTTTTTCCGTGATCAGCCCGCACACAACGGCGGCCAGCATGGCCTGGCGATGCGCTGTTGAACGGCCGAATGTTTCAGTAAGCACCCTATGTCGCATATTTACACCTTGTCTATAATATGAATAGGCCGGCAGCCTTCAGGATTCAATCACGCAACTCTTCCGCGGGGTTCTTCAGCAGACCGGGATCGAAAGTCGCGCCCATACTGATACCCATTTCCTTAAGCTTCTGGACGATCTCCTGGAGCGATTTCTTGCCGAAATTGCGATACTTAAGCATTTCAGCCTCGGTTTTCTGCGCCAGTTCGCCGACGGTCAGGATATTGGCATTGTTCAGGCAGTTGGCGGCGCGCACACTCAATTCGATCTCGTTGACGCTCATGTTGAGCTTGTGGCTCAATTCCTCACGTTCCTTATCCACCGCCCCTTCCACCTGCTCGAATTCCACGGACTCGTCGTTAAAGTTGACGAACGTGTCGAGATGATGGCGCATGATCACCGCCGCGCGGGTCACAGCTTCATCAGGCGACAGCCGTTCATCAGTCCAGACATCCAGGATCAATTTTTCGTAGTCCGTGCGCCGTCCCACGCGAATATTTTCCACCGAGAAATTCACCCGACGCACCGGGGAGAACGCGCAATCAATGGGAATAACGCCAATTTCCAGATCCTTTTTATTACTCCAGTCGGCAGCCAGGTACCCGCGTCCCAGGCTGATTTCCAGTTCGGCTTCAAATTTGCCGTCTGCGGCCAACGTCGCCAGATAATGCTTGGGATTGAGCACTTCCACCAGGTGGCTGCCGGCAATATGCCCGGCATTGACTTCGCCGGGACCGTCCACCTTGATGGTCAGACGCTGTGTTTCACGGGTGTAGAGTTTGAACAGCACCTTCTTCAGGTTCAGGATGATGTCCGTAACGTCTTCCACTACGCCGGGGATGGAGCAGAACTCGTGTTGCGCGCCCGTAATCTTCACGGATGATATGGCCGCGCCTTCCAGCGAGGAAAGCAGCACGCGGCGCAGGCAGTTGCCCACCGTGTGTCCGTACCCCGACTCAAACGGCTCAGCGACGAAGCGGGCATAGGTCCCGTTGGCCATCCCCTGCTCGCGGATCACCCGCTTGGGCATTTCAAATCTTCCAATCTTCACCGTCATTGTCATTAACCCTTTATTTTGAACACAATTCTACGACCAATTGCTCATTCACGATCGGCGCGATTTCATCACGGGTCGGAATACGCAGGACGTTTCCCTCGCACGCCACGGCATCCAGACTAAGCCAGGGCGCCATGGTCCGGCCCTGGGCGGCTTCCAGCGCCTTCTGCGCAAGACCGCGGCTGCGCTGATTTTCCCGAATGGTTATGCGGTCACCCACTTTCAACTGCATGGAGGGGATATCAACGGTATGACCGTTGACGGCCACATGGCAATGCCGCACCAGTTGCCGGGCGGCCCGGCGCGAAGCGGCAAAACCCAGACGGAACACGGTATTATCCAGCCGCATCTCCAGATTCTGCAGCAGGTTGTCGCCAGTTACGCCCTTATGGCGCAAGGCGCGCTGGAAAGTCAGACGGAACTGGCCGTCCTGCAGTCCGTAAAAGCGTTTCAGACGCTGCTTCTCGCGGAACTGACGGGAATAATCCGATGGTTTGGAACGCTGCATGCCGTGCATGCCGGGCGTGGTGCGACCGGTTTCAATGGCGCATTTGGCCATATTGCAGCGGTCGCCTTTCAAAAACAATTTCATACCTTCCCGTCGGCACAAGCGACAGGCCGGTCCCGTATATCTTCCCATGCTGAACGCCCTTTCCTGTATTCTCCAATTACTGCCGTTTTCAAGCGGCCGAAGCCCGGCCGGCTAAATAAATTAATCCTGAGATGCTACACCCGACGGCGTTTACGCGGCCGGCATCCATTATGCGGGATGGGTGTGACGTCACGAATGACCGTCACGGTAAAACCGGAGGACTGCAGAGCGCGGACAGCCGATTCACGGCCGGCGCCGGGGCCCTGCACACGCACTTCCAACTCATTGATGCGGTAGGGCGCGACCTGGCGCGCGACATCCTGGGACACCACGGTCGCGGCATAGGCGGTGCTTTTACGGGTACCTTTGAAGCCCATACGGCCGCCACTGCTCCATCCGAGCACGGCACCCCGGGTGTCGGTAATGGACACCTGGGTATTATTGAACGTGGCATTGATATGGGCAATACCGGATGAAATCGTACGGCTGCCCTTGGAGCGTTTAGAGGGCTTGGCTTCGGTGGGCACCGGATCCGCCGACATCAAAATCTTTTCAGCCTCGGTCGGCTGGCGGGCCTTATCCGGTTGAGCATTTTCCGGCTGATTTTTTTCCGGTTGAGCTTTTTCCGGCTGGTCCGTTCCGGGCTGGGCCGCCGCCGCTTCATCCGCCTGTTTTGGATTTTCCTTCGCCATCTTCCGTGGCTCCTCCTATTTTACTCCAACTATCGGTAAATTATTGACGGGCCGCCGAGCGCGCCTCGCGCCCGCGCACCGCGCCGACGGTTTTACGCACGCCCTTGCGGGTACGCGCATTGGTATGGGTGCGCTGACCGCGCACCGGCAGACCACGGCGATGCCGTATGCCGCGGTAAGCTCCGATGCTGATCAAGCGGCGGATATTCTGCGCCACTTCGCGCCGCAAGTCGCCTTCCAGCACATATTTTTCCTGAAGCACCCCGGTAATCCGGTTTAATTCATCACCGGTAAGATCATCGGCCCGCTTGTCCGGATCAATACCCAGGGAACTGACAATGCTCTTGGCGCGCGTCAGTCCCAGACCGTAAACGTACCGCAGCGAATACTCCACCCGCTTGTTGCCGGGAATATCGATACCCAGAATTTTCGGCATACCACGCTCCTATCCTTGCCGTTGTTTGTGTCGTGGATTGGTGCAGATCACCCGCACCACACCCTTGCGCCGGATGACCTTGCAATGCTCACAGATTCGTTTTACAGAACTTCTGACTTTCATCCCGCACTCTCCTGATCAAGAAAAACCGCCACAATGCGAGGCGCCTTTGACCGGTTCTCCGGCGCGCACCAACACCAAACCACTATTGTGACAGATTATTACCGTAAGTCAATGCTTATCCTGTTGATCCAGTCAATTTTTTTCATTACGGCGGCGATCGTGACCAAGGTCTCAGTCGTCCAGCCGCGTTAAAATCTCCGGTCCGTCCGTGCCGATCACTATGGTATGCTCAAAATGAGCTGAATACTTATGATCGCACGTCACCACAGTCCATCCGTCCTCTAAAATATCCACCCCGGCCCGGCCCATATTCAGCATCGGCTCTATGGCCAGGGTCATACCCGGGCGCAACACCGGACCGCGACCCGGCGGTCCGAAATTGGGGATCTGCGGGTCTTCATGCATCTCCCGCCCGATCCCATGCCCGACAAACTCGCGCACCACACTGAAACCGGCGCCCCGCGCCACCTTTTCGATGGCATGCGAGACATCCGACAACCGGGCTCCGGCACAGGCTTGCCTGATCCCGGCCTGCAAGGCCTGCTCGGTCTGGGCCAACAGGCGCAGCACCCCGGCATCCTTGACACCCACCGCGACGGTGGTGGCCATATCGCCCATGTAGCCGTCCACCAGCACGCCCACATCAAGGCTGACGATGTCACCCACCTGCACACGCCGGGCGCCAGGCAATCCGTGCACCACTTCATCGTTGACCGACACGCAGATGTTGCCGGGGTAACCCCGGTAACCCAGGAACGCGCTGCGCGCGCCCGCCTCACTGATCAAACTGGCCGCGTACTCATCTATTTCCCGGGTAGTCACACCGGGATAGATGCTTTGAGACACCTTGGCACAAACCGCGGCGGTCACCCGACCGGCCGTCCGCATGCGCTTTACAGCCGCCTCATCCTTAATAACAATCATTTCAGAAATGCCGGTCGGCGATCGCCTGCATGAGATCCGGCACCGTTTCATCCCTGTGCCGCGACGAATCCACCCGGACCAGCAAGCCCTTATCAGAATAATAATCAATCAACCCGGCGGTCTGTTCCTTAAAAACCTCCAGGCGGCGTTCAATGGTTTCCGGCATATCGTCCGGACGCTGGTAAAGCTCGCCGCCGCACTGATCACAGACGCCTGCCACCAGGGGCGGAATATTGCGCACATGAAAATTGGCGCCGCACTTCCGGCAGACCCGGCGGCCGGTCAGGCGATCAAGGCAAATATCGCGCGTAACCTCCAGCAGGACTACCAGCGCCAGTTGTGCGCCGCGTTCCTGGAAGTGACGGTCCAGCAAATCGGCCTGCGGGCGGGTGCGCGGGAAACCGTCGAACATGTAACGCGCATCGGGCGCGCCCTGGTCCACCCGGCGCATAACCATGCGCACAATCAGGTCATCCGGCACCAGGCGCCCCTGGCGCATGTAGCCGTCAGCTTCCTGACCCAGGGCGCTGGCGGCGCGGATTTCATCGCGCAGCATATCGCCGGTGGCGATATGGGTCACCGGCATGGCGGCCTTGACGACCTCGGCCATCGTGCCCTTGCCGGCGCCCGGCGCGCCCAGCAGAACCATTGCGCGCACAGCCATCAACGCCTCCCCCGCAACTTGCCTTTTTTGAGGAAGCCATCGTAATGGCGCATGACCAGGTGCGATTCAATTTGGCGCATGGTATCGAGCATCACGCCGACAATGATCAGAATACTGGTGCCGCCGAAGAAAGAGGCGACGATCCAGGGGATATCGAACTGACGGGCCATCATGGTCGGCAGCACGGCGATTACGGTAAGGAAGATGGCGCCGGCCAGGGTGATGCGGGTCATGGTCCGATCCAGAAACTCGGCGGTGGGCGTACCGGGACGGATGCCGGGAATATAGCCGCCCGACTTCTTGAGATCATCGGCAATCTGCACCGGATTAAACACGGTGGCCACCCAGAAGTAAGAGAAGAACAGGATCATCAAACCGTAGAGCACCAGGTAAAGCGGGCGATCCATGCGGAAATGCACGGCCATATGCTTGAAGAAATCGCCCGGCAGCATCTCCAGGATCTTCTGGGGAAACATCAGGATAGCCGAGGCAAAGATGATCGGCATGACGCCGGAATAATTGATACGCAGAGGCATATAAGTGCTCTGCCCGCCATAAACCTTGCGACCGACCACGCGCTTGGCATACTGCACGGGAATACGTCGCTGGGCCTGGGTTACAGCGATGGTGCCGGCCACCACCAGGAACATCATGACAACCATTCCCACCAGATGGAAGGCGGTGAACTGGGGCTCGCCGCCGCCGATCGGGCGGAACATGCGCATGGTGGTTTCAACGGCGCCGGGCAAGCGGCTGATGATGTTGACGGTGATAATCAGCGAGATGCCGTTGCCGACACCGCCCTGGGTAATCTGTTCGCCCAGCCACATGATCACCATGGTACCGGTGGTCATGGTCACCACCGTCAGCAGGCGGAAGCCCCAGACCGACCCCATCTCGACGATCGGCGCCATTTCCCGCCCGAAGAGGGCCGAGGGATTCTGCAGGGCCAGAGCCATGGCATAGCCCTGGACCAGACAGAGCGCCAGAGTCAGGTAGCGGGTGTACTGGGTGATTTTCTGACGGCCGGCATCGCCCTCGCGCGCCAGGCGTTCCAGCGCCGGGACAATGGCGGTCATGAGCTGCAGAATGATGGAAGCGCTGATATAGGGCATGATGCCCAGGGCGCCGACGGCGCAATTGCTCATGGCGCCGCCACTGAACAAATCGACCAGTCCGATCAGGCCGCCACCCACCTGGCTGGAGATCTCCTGGACCAGACGCTGCAGTTCCGCGGCATTGACGCCGGGTGTCGGCACCACACTGAGGATGCGACAGACGAAGACCAGGCCGAAAGTAAAAAGCAGGCGCCGGCGCAGATCTTCCACTTTAAAAGAATTTACGAATGCTGAAAGCATAATTACTTAATCACGGTGCAGGCGCCGCCCGCGGCTGTTATTTTTTGTTCGGCCGCACGGCTGAAAGCATGCGCTTGCACGCTCAACTTGCGCGACAACTCACCATTGCCCAGAATCTTCACGGCCGCGTCGCTGCCAGCGCCATGGGTCCGCACAAGGCCGGCCTCACGCAGCATGCGCGGAGTGACTTCGGTGTCAGCCTCGAAACGCTCCAATTGGCCGATCTGCACCAGGTTAAAAACCGTCTTGTGCACCTTATTGTTGAAACCGCGTTTAGGAATACGGCGCAACAGGCGCATCTGACCGCCTTCGAATCCCGGTTTGTGTTTATGGCCGGAACGGGCATACTGGCCCTTGTGGCCGCGCCCCGAGGTGCCGCCTTTACCGGAACCATTGCCGCAGCCAATGCGCATTTTGCGGTGGCGCGCCCCGGCATTATTACGGAGTTTATCAAGCCCCAACATATCATCATCCTTTCGCACAGCCCGACGCCCGGAGGGTCGCATTCAAAATACAATCGCTTTCAAAATTCAGGCCGGAGCCGAGACTTCGGCTACCGCTTCTTCCGCCACCGGCGCCGAACGTCTGGGCACCAGTTCCACGCCGCGGGCCTCCTCGCACTCCTCAATAGTGCGCAACTGCTTGAGAGCCTCGATGGTCGCATGCACCACATTCCATTTATTATTGCTGCCCAGTGACTTGGCAATGATGTTATGCACCCCGGAAAGGTTCAGCACAGCGCGCACGCCGCCGCCGGCAATCACGCCGGTACCATCAGCAGCCGGCTTGAGCAGCACACGCGCGCCGCAGAATTCACCGATCACCTCATGCGGAATGGTATTGTGAAAGGTCTTAATCCGTAAGAGCGTCTTGCGGGCGACATCACCGCCCTTGCGAATGGCCTCGGCAACCTCATTAGCCTTGCCCAGGCCGAATCCGACCGTACCGCGGTGATCACCGACCACCACGACGGCGCTGAAACTCAGGCGCCGCCCGCCCTTGACCACTTTGGAACAGCGGTTGATCCGCACCACATACTCTTCCAACTCGCCGGAGGGGGCGTCATCGGACCTGTCAGCATAAAATTTTCCCGCAATCTGATCAGCGCTCATAACTTGATTCCAGCCTCACGTGCCGCATCGGCAATTGTTTTTACTCTTCCATGGTAGGCATGCCCACCGCGATCGAAAACCACCTGGGTGATGCCGCGTTCCCGCGCCACTTCAGCGGCGCGCTTGCCCAATTCCCGGGCTACATTGATATTATGCCCGGAAGACTTGCTTTGAACGGTCGAACAGGACGCCAGAGTAACAGCCGAGAGATCGTCCATGAACTGAACGTAAATGTGGTGGTTGGTAATCCGCACACACATCCTGGGCCGATCGGCGGAGCCAATGACCTTCTTACGCACGCACATATGGCGTTTTTTCAAATAATCCAAACGATTTTTCAATTTCATCTGACCACCCCTTAAGCGACCGTCTTGCCAGCCTTGCGGCGTACATGCTCACCCTTGAAGCGCACGCCCTTGCCCTTGTAGGGCTCGGCGGGGTAGAACGACTTGATGCGCGCGGCCACATCACCCACCTGCTGCTTATCGGCGCCGCTGACTACGACATTCACATTATCCTTGACCGTAATTTCCACGCCGTCGGGAATCTGCATTTCCACCGGCGAGGAATAGCCCAGGGCCATCACCAGTTTGCGTCCATCCACACTGGCCTTGAAACCCACACCCTGGATCTCCATGGCCTTGGAATAGCCGCGCGTGACACCCTCCACCATGTTGGCGATCATGGAACGCATCAGGCCCTGAAAGGCGCCGGACTCGGCATCCCGGGGCCGGACCAGAACGGTCGCATTTTCCACCGCCACATCCACACGGGGCACAAGATCCATTTCCAGGGATCCGCGCGGCCCCTTTACCGCAACTTTACCGTCCCGCACGGCGACTTCAACGCCCGCCGGCACGGGTACTGGTTTTTTACCAATTCTTGACATCACACCCTCCCTACCATATCGTCAAAAGCCATTCACCACCCACCCCGTTGTGCCGAACCTCACGATCCGTCAGAACGCCGCGGGAGGTGCTCACAATCGCCAGCCCCGTACCGTGCATGATGGGTTTCATGTCATCCACCTGCACATAGCGCCGCAGGCCGGGGCGGCTGACGCGGCGCAAGCCGCGTATCGCCGGCTCGCGCCGGGAAGAAAACTTGAGATAAACCCGCAGCACCCGATGGGCGCCACCGCCCTCGGACACATAATCCTTGATAAACCCCTCGCGCTTCATAATCTTGGCAATGGCGACTTTCATACGGGAGTGGGGCAGCTCAACGGCGTCTAAACGGGCCATATTCGCATTGCGTATGCGCGTAAGCATGTCACTGATGGGGTCGGTCTGGTTCATCTTTTCATTTTTTCCTTACAATTCGTTAGCAACACCCTCGCGGGTAAATTCCTGCCCGGCCGCGTGAATTACGCGCGACCAGCGCCAGGGTTTATCACCAGCTAGCCTTGATCACGCCGGGGATTAGACCGTTGGAAGCCATTTCACGGAAACAAATCCGGCACAACTGAAACTTGCGCATATACGCCCGCGGCCGGCCGCAACTGCGGCAGCGCCGGTAAAAGCGGCTGCTGAACCGCGGCTTGCGCGCCGCCTTCACAATCAACGAAGTCTTAGCCAAGTGGAAACCCTCCCTGTAATCAATTGCTGACCGCCCCGACTTTGGCAAACGGCATACCCATCAGGCGCAGCAGGTCGCGCGCCTCGTCATCCGTCACCGCGGTGGTATTGACGGTAATATCCATACCCTGCACTTTTTTAACATCATCCGGATTAATCTCGGGAAACACGGTCTGATCGCGCAGTCCCATCGAGAAATTACCGCGTCCGTCGAACCCTTTTGGGGAAACCCCGCGGAAGTCGCGCAGGCGCGAGAGCGCCACATTGGTCAACCGGTCGAAAAACTCGTACATGCGCCGTCCACGCAGGGTCACGCGCGCGCCAACCGTCATGCCTTCGCGCAGGTTGAAATTGGCGATACTCTTGCGCGCTTTGCAGATAGCCGGCTGCTGGCCGGTAATGCGGGCCAGCTCCTGGAGCAGGCTCTTCATCACGTCCTTGTCCAAGGTGGCATTGAAGCCCATGTTAACGACGATCTTGGTCATGCGCGGCACCTGCATGGAATTCGTGTAACCATGCTGCTTGCGCAATGCGGGCACAACCTCCCGCGCATATTTTTCTTGCAATCTTGCCATAATATTCGCCTGTTAAAACTTATGCCCGCACTTGCGACACTTGCGCACACCCTGCCCCTGTTCATTGCGCTCCCGCGCGATCTTGACGCCGCGTTTGCAACCGGGGCAATACAGCATCAAGTTGGACAGGGGTATTGACGCCTCCTTACGGATGATGTCGCCCTTGGGCAAATCCTGTGATTTGCGCACCGTTTTACTAACAAAATTCATGCCTTCGACAATAGCGCGGCGCCCGAAGCGGAACTGCCGGCCGCCACGGTCACCAGGTCATCGCGTCTGATATTCAGCTTGCTGGCCATGATTACAACACCTCCGGCGCCAAGGAAATGATCTTGGCAAAATTCTTGTCGCGCAATTCGCGGGCCACCGGCCCGAACACCCGCGTTCCCAGCGGATTGAGCTTGTCATCCACCAGCACTACGGCATTATTATCAAAGCGGATCGTCGAGCCATCGGCGCGCGCCACAGCCTTGCTGGTGCGCACGATCACCGCCAGGCGCACTTCGCCCTTCTTGACAATCCCCCGCGGCTGCGCTTCGCGCACGGAAACCTTGATCAAGTCGCCCAGCGTCCCGCAGCGCTTGCGCTGACCCAGCACCCGGAAGCACTTGACTTTACGGCCTCCGGAGTTATCCGCTACATTCAAACATGTTTCTTCAGCTATCATCGTTATCTTCCCAGCGAGAAGGCGCGCCGGCGCGCCGGTTACTGCTGTTCCACGGACACGGCCCGACCCAGCACACGAGTCAGCCGCCAGCGTTTCATGCGGCTCAGGGGGCGCGTCTCCACTACTTCAACGCGGTCGCCCAGACGCGCGTCGTTTTTCTCATCGTGGGCATGCAGCTTGCTGGACAGGCGCATTTCCTTCCCATAGAGCGGATGGCGTACGCGCCGTTCGACACGCACGACAATCGTCTTATCCATTGCATTACTGACCACGAAACCGACGCGCAACTTGCGCTTGCCGCGTCCTTTGACATCTTCCGGCATAGTTACCTCATTTACTTGCGTTCGTTCAAAATAGTTTTGACGCAGGCGACCTCCCGCCGGATCGTGCGCAGGCGCAACGGGTTTTCCAATTTACCAGTGGTTTTAACCTTGCGCAACTCGAAAAATTCCTTTTCCAGATCATCCAACTTGACGCGCAGTTCATCCGCGGTCATATCTCTTATTTCCTTAACCTTCATACCTCAAGCTCCCGGCAAACGCGTGACAAACCGCGTACGTATAGGCAGTTTCGCAGCCGCCAGGCGCAGCGACTCGCGGGCCACGCGCTCCGAAACACCGCCGATTTCGAACAACATCCTGCCGTTCTTGACCACGGCCACCCAGAATTCCGGCACGCCCTTGCCCTTGCCCATACGGGTTTCGAGCGGCTTCTTACTCACCGGCTTGTCGGGGAAAATACGGACCCAGACCTTGCCCTTGCGTTTCATATGGCGGTTGATCGAGACGCGGCAGGCCTCAATCTGCACGGCCTTAATCCAGGCGCGATCCAGCGCCTGCAGGCCATACTCGCCGAAGGCCATCGTATCACCGGCCTTGGCGCACCCCTTACGGCTGCCCCGCTGTACTTTGCGGTACTTGACCCTCTTAGGCATTAGCGGCACGACGATACCCTCCCCTGCTGGCAGTCTCCGTTTCCGGATTATTGCAGATCCAGACCTTGACGCCCACCTTGCCGGCCACCGTCCGGGCCTCGGCGAAACCGTAATCGATGTTGGCGCGCAGCGTATGCAGGGGAACCTGCCCCTCCTTATAACTCTCACTGCGCGCCAGTTCGGCGCCGCCCAGGCGGCCGGCCACGGCGACCTTGACACCGAGCGCGCGCTGGTCCATCACCGACTTCATAGACCTCTTCATGGCGCGGCGGAACGAAACGCGGCGTTCCAGCTGCACGGCGATATTTTCCGCCACCAGTTGGGCGTTCAAATCGGCATGGCGGATCTCCTTGATCTCCATGTAGATTTCCCGTCCGGTACGTTTAGCCAGTTCCTCGCGCAATTTCTCGACTTCCTGCCCCTTGTGGCCGATGACCACGCCCGGGCGGGCGGTGAAAATCGTCACGCGGGCGCGATTGGCATAACGCTCGATGAGCACTTCCGGCACGGCCGCGTTTTCCAGCCGCTTGAGCACCATCTTGCGTATCATGA
>JAIVGW010000143.1 GCA_020201415.1 Lentisphaerota bacterium | reverse complement strand
ACGCTGCGATTGCGATCCATCGTGAACTTGGTCCAGGGCTATTGGAGACAGTCTCCCCGAATAAAGAAATCCCTTGGCGATCTTGGCGGCTTTGCGAGAGAAAACAAATTTGAACAAGTCACTTCAGCGGACGAAGTACCGCCGCTGAGCTTAGCGTTCGGAGAACCTGCCCTACCTCAGATGGCCGACAGCAGTTTCGCAAGTTCACTTCCGATTAATTGGTCAAGTCCCTGACGCAGCGGCCAGAAATGACCATAAACCGCCATGGAGGAGCGCGCTTCGTAACCGCCCTCTCGCAGAATGCGATCGGAGGGCACGTAACAGGGGCAGCCATTGGCATAGGCAACAAATAAAAGGAAACGGCCGGAAACCTGTTTTTTACTCTGTATGCCCAAATCACAGCAGACTTCACCGGGCAACGCCAGGATCGTGCAATCCCGGGAGACACGCCAGACCGTCCATTCCATCGGCACTCCGTAACGCCCCCCGTGCCGCAGGCGCCACCGCGCCGTGGCGCGCCAGGCCGCGCCGGCATCCGAAAGGCGTCCGCCGGCCTGATCATAGGGTAGCCGGAATGCGCGCCGGCCGGCCGCAAAATCCGCCCGCTGCCGCACAAGTCCGCGCCGCAAAAGCCGTTCCACGGCTTGCGCCACCTGCGCGCCATACTCCACCACATGCTCAGAGCTGCCGGAAACAAACGCCGTTTTTTGCGTATTCATGCAGGGGACGCGGATATCGCCCGCGGCCCCCTGTAAAAACATCACGGCGCGCCGGTCGCCGTGTCCGGCCCGCAGACTGCGCGCCACCGCGCCGGGATAATCGCCGGAAATCATGTAGCCGCTGCGGGTGGTCGGGTGGCAGGCATAATTCACCAGCAGCACTTCTTTGCTCCGACCCGCCACCTGCAGCAGCGTCAACCGTGAATCGACCACACCTTCCGGATTGGGCCGTATACGCACGCCGGCCACCATAACGCCATCCACCAACTCCCGTACCGGCAACCGGCGGTTGATACCCAAACGACAGGTCGTAGCACCGCAGCTCAGCGCCGCCGGCTCCAGCGGCATTCCCAGCAGCTGCACCAGGGTGTCTTTGACGGTTGCTTCCAAAAACGCCAGATAGACGGCATCCGGTTTGCCGGCGCTGGACACGATCCGACAGGTCGCCGGTCCGCAATGCGTGTGGGTAGTGGCAAAAAGCACCCGCTCCGGCGCTAGGCTCGGATCCCGGCGCTGCAACCAGCGCCGTATCCGGTCCACAAACACCCCGTCAAACCCGAGCAAGTCGGCATTCACCGTCAACAAACGCCGCCCGCCGGCATCCTCCAGCAGCAAGGCCTGCAGATACAGATCATCATACACCCCCAGGGAAGTTGGCCGGCGCTGGTACCCGGCCAGCGGCGTGCCCACGCGGGGGGTAATGCAAACGCGCACATGCGCAAACTTCATTATGGTGGCCTTTCCGGTGTTGTCGCGCCCCTGGTTATCTCACAGCAATTCCCGGTAATTTTCCGACACTTTGCGGTAAGCCGCGGCGTATTCCGCGATGACTTCCGGCCGATCATGCTTGAAGGCCGGCACACTGAAAACCGTGTCATCGGTGTTTTCCGCCACCGGGAGACTGCCCGGCCCCTGGCGCACATCGCGCTGACCGAAGGCCAGCACGGTTGGTTGGCCCTGCCGGAAAATATCGGCGGTATGGAACACCGGATGCAGATGCAGCGGGAAGTTGGTGCCCGGGCTGATCTTGAAACCGTCCGGGAATTCGGCCTGGACCGCCTCGCAATAGCGCGCACAGGTGAGCCCGCCCAGCTCCTCGGCCCGGTAGATGCCGCGCGGCGTATACCAGCCGCCCATGCTGGAGCCTTCGCCGGATGGCACACGGTGGGCCCGGATTCCGGGCACGCCCTCCAGCAGGTCCCAGAAGCGGTTGCGCGCCCGCTGGTATTCAGTAATGCGCGCATCGAAATACTTGAGCTGCACCAGACCCATGGCCGAGCAGGTCTGGTTTAGACGATGCTTATAACCGCCCAGCGGCAGACCGCGGTAAGGCAGCAGTTCGTCGATGGTGATATCGCTTTTTTTGGCGGTCCAACGCGTCGGGGCGCCGGTGCGTTCATAATGGCCGTAGGCCAGACAGCGTTCATAAATCACCCGGTCGTCCATTACGGCCATCCCGCCTTCGCCAATGGAAAAACTCTTGCCGGACATCATGCTCATGCCGGCAACGTGCCCGAAAGTTCCCACTTTACGACCTTTATAATATCCCCCGTGCGCATGCGAAATATCCTCTATCAGCATCAGATTGTGCCTTTGCACAATCGGCATGATCCGATCCATATCGCAGGGATACCCGGCATAATGCACGATCACCAGCGCCCTGGTACGGGGTCCGATGCGGTGCTCGATATCAGCGGGATCGATGCAAAGCGTATCGCGCTCAATATCGGCGAAATGCACCGAACAGCCCAGCGTCAGCGCCGGCAGGCAGCTGGCCCAATAGGTCATGGTGGGGCAGATGATCTCATCGCCGGCGGCCAGACCGCAAGCCCACATGGCCGAACGCAACGACTCGGTGCCGTTGGGATAGGCAATGGCATGGCGCCGCCCGATCCAATCGGCAAAGGCCGCGGTGAATTTCTCCGTCACCTCCGAACCGCTCATCCGTCCGGCCCGCAACACCTCCAGCACAGCCTGTTCATC
>JAIVGW010000005.1:9742-14262 GCA_020201415.1 Lentisphaerota bacterium | reverse complement strand
CTGCGGGAATGGGCGCCCAACGCCCGGCGGATATGCCTGCTGGGCGATTGTTCCGGCTGGCAGGAACAGCCGGACCTGTGTTTTATACCGGCGGATCACGGTGTCTGGGAATTGCGGCTGCCGGCGGAACGCCTGCGGCACGGCGATCAATTCCGGCTGCGAGTTTGCTGGGAAGGTGGCGCCGGCGAACGCCTGCCGGCCTGGGCGCGGCGGGTAGTGCAGGACCCGCATACCCATGCGTTCAACGCCCAGGTGTGGGCGCCGGAACCTTATCGTTGGCGCTGTCCGCAATTCCGCCGAGCATCCGAGCCGCCGCTGATCTACGAAGCCCACGTGGGTATGGCGCAGGAATATGGCGGCGTGGGCACATATCGCGAATTCACGCAGAAGATCCTGCCGCGGATCATTGATGCCGGCTACAACGTGCTGCAGTTGATGGCCGTGCAGGAGCATCCCTATTACGGGTCATTCGGATACCATGTCACGAATTATTTTGCAGCATCCTCGCGTTTTGGCACCCCGGAAGAGCTTAAGGAACTGGTGGATACGGCCCACGCCGCCGGCCTGGCGGTGATCATGGATTTAATCCACTCGCACGCGGCGCGTAACGAGGTCGAGGGGTTGAGCCGGTTCGACGGCACCCTCTACCAATATTTTCACGAAGGCGCCCGCGGCATGCATGAGCTGTGGGATTCGCGCTGTTTCGACTACAGCAAGCCGGAAGTCCTGCATTTTCTGCTTTCCAACTGCCGGTTCTGGCTGGACGAATATAATTTTGACGGCTATCGCTTCGACGGTATCACCAGCATGCTGTACCTGCACCACGGCCTGGGCCGGGCTTTCACCTCATACGACGATTATTTCGGCGACCAGGTTGACGAACAGGCTGTGACCTACCTCACTCTGGCCAACAAACTGATTCATACCCTGCGTCCGGATGCCATGACCATCGCCGAAGATGTCAGCGGCATGCCCGGACTGGCGGCGCCTGCGGCTGCCGGCGGCTTCGGTTTTGACTACCGCCTGGCCATGGGGGTGCCGGATCACTGGATCAAGCTCATCAAACACGTCAAGGACGAAGACTGGCATGTGGGCAATCTATGGCACGAGCTCACCAACCGGCGGGCGGATGAAAAAACCATCTGCTATGCCGAATCGCACGATCAGGCCCTGGTTGGCGATCAGACCCTGATTTTCCGTCTGATTGAACGGGACATGTATGACCACATGACGCAGGATGGCCGTAATCTGCGGGTTGACCGGGGGCTGGCGCTGCACAAGATGATCCGGCTGGCCACACTGGCCACCGCGGGCAACGGCTACCTTAATTTCATGGGCAATGAATTCGGCCACCCGGAATGGATCGATTTCCCGCGCGCCGGCAACAACTGGTCATACCATTACGCCCGCCGGCAGTGGCATTTGCGTGATGATCCCTCCATGGTGTATCATTTTCTGGCGGACTTCGACAAGGCCATGATCGAACTGGCGCGTCTGACGCAATGGCTGAAAGCCCCTGCGCTGGCCCTGAAGCTGGAACATTGTCAGGATCAGGTGCTGGCCTTCGAACGCGCCCGCCTGCTATTCCTTTTCAATTTCAGTCCCGATCGTTCTTATCAGGACTATGCCGTGCCGGCCACATCCGGCGCTTACCGGCTGCTGCTGGACACCGACGCGGCGCTGTATGGCGGCCATGCGCGACTGGCAAGCGACCAGACATACCATAACGAGGCTCAACAGACCCTGCGCGTTTATCTGCCATGCCGCACGGCGCTGGTCCTGCACCGCTACCAGGATGATCCGGCAGCCCGGAAAGGCAGGACGGCATCCAAATCCAGCGCGCCGGCCAGCAGCATCAAAAGGCGGTCCAGACCCAGGGCTACCCCGGCGCAGCGCGGCAATCCCCGTTCCAGAGCCGCCAGAAATTCCAGATCCAGCGGGTAAACCGGCCGCCCGTCCGCCCGCCGCTCGCGGGCGCAAGTTTCAAAACGCCGACGCTGTTCCACCGGATCGGTCAGCTCCGTGAAGGCATTAGCCAGTTCCAAACCGGCCAGGTAAAGTTCCCAGCGTTCTGCCACCGGCGGCGGACCTTCCCGGCAGGCAGCCAGAGCCGCCAGTTGGACGGGATAATCCATCAGCGCTACAGCGCGGTCCCGGGGCAGGCGCGGTTCCACCCGTTGCAGCAAATCCCGTTCAAAGCGTTCGGCATCAAAACACACGACAGGATCCCAGCCGGCGCAGGCAAAGGCACTGGTAACGGTCAACTGTTGCCAATCCCCTGCCAGGTCCACCCGCTGTCCCCGACAATCAAACCATGATCGGCCAAGCACCGACTCCGCCAGCGCGAGCAACAGGGATCTGGTTTCAGCCAGTACGTCGCGGTAATCGGCGCCAGTACGGTACCACTCCAGCATGCAAAATTCCGGATTATGCACAGAGCCGAATTCGCCACGGCGAAAACAGGGGCCAATCTGAAAGATTTTATCACAGCCGGCCGCCAACAGCCGTTTCATGTGCAATTCCGGCGAAGTGCGCAGATATGCCCCGCCCACCGGCTGGGCGTCAATATGCTGCTCCAGCGCCGGCGTCGGCACGACCAGGGGCGTACTGACCTCAAGATAACCACGCCGGCAGAAAAAATCACGGGTGGCCGCCAACAGACGCGATCGGAATTCCAGCATCGGACGGAAGCGCGACAAATCGGCAGCGGACGGCGCGCCTTCACATTGATAATTGGCGGACATGATCGGATCCGGGAGTGGGCCGGTTTTTCTTCAGGCGTTGCGCGCCACACGCGCACGATCGCTGTATTCACCGGTGCGCGTATCAATTTTCACAATGTCACCCTGGTTGATGAACAGGGGCACATGAATCTCGTAACCGCCTTCGATTGTCGCCGGCTTGAGCACATTGGTCGCCGTGTTGCCGCGGGCCCCGGGCTCGGTTTCGATAATGGCCTTCTCCACGAATGTCGGCAAATCCACGCCGATAGCCTGCCCGTTGAAGATCAGCACATCAACCGGCATATCCTCATTCAGGAAAAACCGGGAATTACCCAGGACCCCGGGGGTGATTTCCAACTGTTCGTAATTGTCGTCGATAAACACGTAGTTCGTGCCGTCATTATAGGAATAACGCATCTTACGATCTTCAATCCGCGGCTCATCGAATTTGTCATTGGAACGGTAGCTTTTATTCAGGGTGCTGCCGTTGATCAGATTTTTCAACTTGCAGTTGTAAATGGAAGCGCCCTTGCCGGGCTTCACGAAATTAAACTCCGTAATGATATAGGGCACCCCGTCGATTTCGATCCGCAGCCCTTTGCGCAAATCAGATGCTGAATACATAAAACACCTCAAAAACTGGTTATGCCGGCCCGACTGCTCCGTGACTGCGGCGGCGGCCGAATGATTCATCTCTTTCCAAGCGTTCGCCAGCGGCATAGCTGCCGCGGAACCGGGAGGTAATACTAAGCATCCCCCGTGTCCGCGGCAAGCTCAAAATTCACAGATCTTCAGCATCCGGAGGATCGGCGGGGGACGGCGTCATGGAAAGCACATCATCCACGCTCAAAATCGTGCGCCGCGCCTGCTCCGGTGAACGCATTTCCATGTCCTTGACCATCCACTGGCCGTTGATTTTCTGAAAACTGCGGACTGTCAGACGGCGCACCAGACTGTCATTTTCCCTTACTTCCATCTGCAGCAAAACAAACATTTTTTCATCAATCCAGATCCGCCGCGTTTCGCCCGGGCGCGCCGCATCCACGGTCGCGGGCGCCGCCAGGTCAATAACATAGCAACTGCGTCCGCGAAAACTGTCGAAACCCGTCAGCGCGCGGGCCGGCCACCACAAAAACGACAAGGCCAGGTCGGACCATGTCAGATCAGTCCGGCGGATATGCTCGTAAAGCGGCGGCGGAGCCTGCGCCCCATCCTGGTATTGCCATTCCACGGCGCCGGGAGCATGCAACATGACCGTCATCTGCTCCAGCAGAGCGCCGAATCTGTCGCGCAACAGGTAACCGGCCAGGGCGGGTTTACGGCCAAGATCCAGGTTGATTTCCACATTGAAATTGTTGTCAAAACCGCTATGCAGGGGACCGGAGCGCAGCCGGCCGGTGATCCTGACCGGATGCTGCGGCAGGTTGGCGCGCACACGCCGCATCACATCTTCCGCCGTAATTTCCAAAGGAACATCTGCGGCGGCCGCCGACTGCCGGACTGCCGGCGCAAGCAGAAGCAACAGCAAAAGGGAAACATGTTTTAAAACCACCCTCTGCCCCCTCCCAGATCTCGCACACGCTGACCCGCCTCCTGGCGCAACTCCGGATTGGGATCGTGGTCGCGCAAAAACAATAGTGTCTCCTCGTCCATTAACATGCGCAAGGCGGCCTGTCGCACCAGGGCCTCCGGATCCGCCCGGGCGATGGCCGCAATCGTCTCCTGGTCATGGAGCCGCAATACCGCAGCGCGCCGGACTTCCGCCAAGGGATCGTTGCGGGCGATATCGGCCAACAC
>JAIVGW010000005.1:0-9686 GCA_020201415.1 Lentisphaerota bacterium | reverse complement strand
ATCCGGGCCAGCGCCTGAGGATCGCGCAAACGCAGAATGGCCGTTCGGCGCACAAGCTCATCCTCATCCTCAAAGGCCACCTGACGCAAAATCCGCTGGTCCAGATCGTGATCATCAAGGCGCTGTACGGCGGCGCGGCGCACCTCGGGATCAGGGTCATTTAGTATTACCCGCTCCAGATAACCGGCCGACAGACCGGCTACGGCCGCCACCCGCACCCGGGGCTCGGGATCATTTTCAGCAACCACGGCCAGCAACTCGCGCGCTCCCATTGCCGCCAGTTGAGTCGCCGCGGCTTCCCGCACCAGTGCTTCGGCATCATCCCGGGAAATCGGACCCAGCACGGCGGCATCGCGGAGCTTGCGCACCGCCAGGCAGCGCACGACCACATCATTATCACGCAAGGCCACCTCCTGCAGCACATCCTGATCTTCCAGTAGATCCACGGCCATTTTGCGCAATGCGCGATCATCGTCATTGAAAGCCACCTCCGCCAGCAGTTGCACGTCATCAATGCCGCGCAACACGGTGCGGCGGACCAGGCCGTCGCGGCTGGTCTGCAGCAATTGCACCCGGCGTTCGCCGCTGCCCAGACGGGAGGCCGCGGCGGCCCGAATGAAGCCGTCGTCATTTTCCAGAGCCACCGCATACAGCAGCGCATCATCACGCAGGCGTTCCACGGCCGCCCGCCGGATCATCCGGTCGTCATTGGCTGCGATGATTTCCATCAATATGCCGGGATCGGCAATCACATCCACCGCCGCCAAACGCGCCAAAGGCTCGCTGTTATTCATGGCCACGCGCTTTAACAGTCCCAGATCATGCAACCGCAGCACGGCCGCCACGCGCACCTGGGACGCGGGATCATTTGCGGCGATGTCGAACAGCACCGTCTGATCGGAAATTTTTTCCACAGCCGCGCGCCTGACATCCCAGTCCCGGTCGGCCCGCGCGATGCTCACGATCTGTTGCCGGTCGCGCGTGGTGATCCGCACCTTACGCATATTTTCACCGTGCACGATGTCGCCGGTAACGCGCAAACCGGGGTCGTCGCGCAGGACCGGAGCACACCCCCCCAATCCGATCAGCAGCAACAGCCCGGCCCGCCGGCGCATACGCCGCATGACGTTATTCAATTTCCTCATCATATCCTCGCTTCAGCAACCGGCCTGCTATCAAGACCGGCATATTGGTGATAAATCAACATCTTGGCCGCCAGCCGGGCGGCGGTATATTCTCCGAGCACCATGCCCGCGACCGGGACCGCTTCAACCAGATCGGCGGCCACGACCTGGCGGCGGGTAAAAACCTCCCGCAGCAGCGTCAGAACATCGTACCAGCCGAGACCGCCGGGCTCCGGAGTGCCCGTCGCGGGCATCAGGCTCGGATCCAGCACATCCGCATCCAGACTGAGATAAACCCGCGCGCTCAACAATGCCAGCACTTGCGCAACCCATCCGGACGCCGGCGCTGTCAGGTCGCGCCCCCAGAACACCGGCAACCGGCGCGCGCACACCAGGCGGTGTTCCTCGTCACAAAGGCTGCGGATGCCCACATGCACCACCGGCAGCCCCATTTCCAGCACACGGCGCATGACACAGGCATGGGAGCCGGGATCGCCTTCATAGCGGTCGCGCAAGTCAAGATGGGCATCCAGATGCAACACTGTCAAATCCGGGTAACGCCGGGCGGCCGCGATGATCAGTGGCGCGCTGATGGAGTGTTCGCCGCCCAAAGTCAAGAGGAAGCGGTCCGCATCCAGCACCCCGGCAGCGGTCTGCTGCAGACGCGGCATCACCGCTGTCGCCGGACCGCGGCAATCTACCGGCGGCAGGGTTTGCACGGCAAAATTGACCGGACGGCACAATTCCTCATCGAACAGCTCCAATTGCCGGCTGGCATTCAAGATGGCATCCGGAGCCAGGGCGGTGCCCCGGCCGAAACTGACGGTGGCTTCGTAGGGCGCCGGCAGGACGACACAGGGCGCTGCGGTATTTTCACAATAAGCCGCACCGTTTTCAAAAAAATATTCCATGAGTCGGGCCCGCTCTTGCATGATGCACCCGCCCGGGCGCGTTCACTGCTCAAAATAAGTATATCCACGCATCCCGGTTTCATAGGCCAGCATGATTTCACGCCGTTCCTCCGCCGTGATACGCCCGGAACGCACTGCCTGCTCGGCCATGCGGCGGACCCGTGCCACCATCTCCCGGGGATCGTATTCCACCACCGCCAACACATCGGCCACCGTGTCCCCGGCAATTTCATTGGTGTATTCGACAACGCCGTCGCTGCCGATGCGTACGTGCAACACATTGGTGTCGCCCAGCAGGTTGTGCAAATCACCCAGGGTTTCCTGATAGGCGCCCACCAGGAAAACTCCCAGATAATATTCCGCGCCCGGCTGCAATTCATGCAGCGGCAGAGTGGATTTGACATCATGCAGATCGATGAATCGATCGATTTTACCGTCCGAATCACAAGTGATATCCGCCAGAGTGGCATGTCGGGTTGGCATCTCGTTCAAGCGGTGGATCGGCATGATCGGGAACAATTGGTCAATGGCCCAGGAATCTGGCAATGATTGAAAGACGCTGAAATTGCAGTAATAGGCGTCGGCAATGGCCGTTTCCAAGCCTTCGAGTTCGTCCGGAACATATTTGCGCTCATGGCTTTCCCCTGCAATATGACAGACAATTTCCCAAAACAGGTTTTCCGCGAAGGCGCGCTCACGCAGCGATAGATTGCCGTGCTGGAAAAGCGAACGAATCTCGTCACGATAATATACGGCATCGTGGTAGCATTCCTGCAGGTTCTTGGTGGAAATGGTATTGCGCACTTCCATAAGATTGCCGAGCATTTCATGGCATTTATCCGGCAGATCATGCGCAACAGTCTGCGGCGCAAATTTGCTGACATAGAGCACATTGAACACCAGCACTGAATGATGGGCCACCGTTGCCCGACCGAACTCGCTGACGATCATCGGATGCGGCAGGCCGGCGTCGTTACAGGCGCTCACAACCGCTTCCACAACATCGGCGGCATATTCCTGCTCGGTATAATTCCGGCTGCTGGCAAAATTGGTGTGCGATCCGTCATAATCAACCGCCAGGCCGCCGCCGATATCGAGCAGCCCCATGGCGGCGCCTTCGCGGGTCATTTCCGTGTAAAAGCGGCAGGCCTCACGCAATGCGGTGCGGATGTTGCGGATGTTCGACACCTGCGAACCAAGATGGTAGTGCAGCATCTGCAGACAATCGAGCATGTCATGCCGGCGCAACACGTCGATCAAGTCGATCACCTGGGCAGCATTAACACCGAACATGCTGCGGTCACCGCCGGAACCATCCCAGTGTCCGCCGGCCCGGCTGGACAACTTGACCCGCACCCCCAGTTTCGGCCGCACCCGCATATGCTCCGCCCTTTCCAGGATCAAATCCAGTTCTACGGGCGACTCTATCACCAACACAGCCTGCAGCCCCATTTTGAGCGCATACAGAGCCAGGTCGATGAATTCCTCGTCCTTGTATCCGTTGCAGACGATCAGCGCCTCGGGGTCTTCGGTGTAGGCCAGCGCCGCCATCAGTTCGGCCTTGCTGCCCGCCTCCAGGCCATGGTGGTAGGGTCGGCCGAACTCCACGATTTCCGCCACAACCTGTTTCTGCTGGTTGACCTTGATGGGATAGACGCCGCGGTAGGACCCCTGGTAGCCATATTCATTAATGGCATAATTGAAGGCATCGTAAAGCTGGTTGATGCGCGAAGAAAGAATATCGGCAAAGCGCAACAGGACGGGCATGTTCAAACCGCGGGCCTTCACCCCGGCAATCAACTCCATCATGTTGATGCCGGCCTGGGATTCAGCGCCGGACGGTCGCACCATTAGATCGCCCCCGGCGGAAATGTCAAAATAACCCATACCCCAGTTCTTGATGCCGTATAATTCAGCGGCCTTTTCCAATGTCCAGCGTTCCAGCATTTCCTTCTTCATCAGCGGAGTCTCCGAAAAAAATCAAACAGCGACCCGTCCGGACAGAGGCGGACCGGGATAGCAGGGTGGCACCCGGCAGCTTCCATTCAGGCGCCGGCTTCCACCTTGGCGGCCACGTCGCGGAATCCGATGTCGGCCTGGTAGATTTCCTTGTAAAACCGCAGGGCCTCGGCCGGATGGTCCTGCTGCTCCAGCAAGCTACCCAGATTGTAATAAATCTCCTTTTTAAGGTCGTTCATTTCAGGCAATTCCGCCGCCGCCTTTTCCAGATTCTCACGCGCCATGTCATACTGGCCCTTACGCATGAAGCACAGGCCCAGATTATAGACCGCACGCAGACGGTGCTGAGGATGGCGCTGGGCCTGCTGCAACTGCTGGATAGCTTCGTTCAACTGCTCACGCTCCATCAACAGCAGTCCGTATTCGAACTTGAGCGTCAAATCGTTGGGATAGCGCTCGACCTGGGTTTGCAGATTCTTTAACACAAAATCATCGCGGGCGGCCTGGCGCGAGGCCACGCCGTCCAGATCCTGGTTTTTACGCGCCTGTTCAATCTCGTAGTCAAACCGCTTCAGGCGGACCTCGGCCATGGCCCGGTCCAGATGCGGATCGCTCGATCCGCCGGCGCGCTGGGCTTCATCCAGAGTGCGCATGGCGTCATCAAACCTTTGCGCCTGCACATACAGAGTGGCCAGCTGGCGGCGGATGTTGACATTGTCGGGATGGTGCTTGAGTTTTTCCTGGGCATCCTTCATCAACAGCGCCAAGCTGTCGGCATCCTGTACGGCGCGGCTTTCCTGCTCCAGCACGGCCGCCCCTTTTGAATCCTTGATAACACTGCGATAGGAGCCGCCTTCACGCGAAGCTTCGTCCCAACCGCCCTTGGACATGGTCTCGCGAGCCATGACGTTTTTCAGCGCGTTCAACACCTTGCCATCGTTCGGATGCAATTCCAAGGCCTTTTCCAGACAATCCTTGGCGGCGGCCAATTGTTCCGTCTGCGCCAGCAACTCACCCAGGCGCACCAGCATCTCGACATTATCGGGATAATACTCGCGGGCGGCCGTCAGGGCCTGCACGGCCACCTCGGGCATCTCCGCCGCCACCGCCGCCTGCTCCAGCAAGCGGATGATCACGGGATTCAGTGGCGCATTGATCATAAGCTTCTCGGCAACGGCCAGCGCCTGATCCGCTTTGCCGGTTTTCAGCTTGATATATCCTTGAATCAACCCAGGGAGCGCCGCCAATGTCGCCAGATGGTTCATCGAAAGCTTGCCGCCCCGGTCGTTAAAATGCTTGATCTGCGCCGCCCGCAAATAATTGCGCGCCTTGAGAAAACCCGGCTCTATTTCCAAAGCCGCCGCGAACATATCCATGGCATACGACAGGTTGTTGCGTTCCATGGCGGACTGGCCCTTGGCGAAAAGCTCCTGGGCGCGCCGGGCAACATTTTGTTCAAGAATTTCAACCATGACAAAAACTCCTTTTTTTTTTCCGCTACAAAGCATACACTGTGCGCCGTCCACTGTCAATCGACTCCATGAAGAAGAGCATGACACTACAGACCAGACTGCGCATATCCGCCGCATGGGCCGGCATGGCGTTCCTGGCGGTCGCCCCGCTGACGGCATCCGCCGCCAACCAGGGGCTGAACTGGTTCGCCCGGCGACACGGATTCACGGACTTTCAGGTTCGCGACCGAACCATTGTCATGGCCCGCCGGTTTCATTCCTTCGAACTGATGGGCAACAGCCGGCAGGCACAATATAACGGCACCACGATCTGGTTGAACCATCCCGTGCAGGCTGACCGCGGCGGATGGGTGGTTTCCGACACGGATGCGGAAAACACATTGCTGGCTCTGGCCTTTCCCCACCGGCGGTTGCAACAGGCCGGCTATGGCCTGGTGGTGCTTGATGCCGGCCACGGCGGCCACGACAAGGGCGCCGTCTCTCCCAGGCAGGTTGAGGAAAAACGCGTAAACCTTTATCTGGCGCGGCGCGTTCAGCACCTTCTGCAACAACAAGGGGTGCGCGTGCGTCTGACGCGTGAAGATGACCGCTATCTTACCCTGGAGGAACGCTGCGCCCGGGCCGCGAGCTGGAAGGGCGACCTCTTTGTCAGCATCCACATGAACTCCGCTGCCAGCCGCTCGGCCCAGGGCATTGAAACCCATATTATGCCCCCCGCCGGCGCGCCGGTCACCGCCGACAGCCGGGTGACGGAACGCGACCGCCTATCCTACCCCGGCAACCGCTTCGACGCCGCCAACATGTTGCTGGGATATAATTTGCAAAACAACATGCTGCGCGCCACCAGGGCTCAGGACCGGGGGGTGCGCCGCTCGCGCTTCTATGTTCTGCGCAACAGCCCCTGTCCGGCGGCGCTGGTCGAGGGCGGTTTCATCTCCAACCCGGAAGAAGAACATAATATTATCCAGCAGACCTACCGCGACAAGCTGGCTGAAGGCATCACCAAAGGCATTCTGGACTATCTCAACGTGGTGCGCCAGGCGCGCACAGGACGCTGATATGCAAAAATTCCCTCGTTCAGGCCCGCAACAGAAACCTATCAACAGCCTGCCGGATATTGCCGCCATCGGTGACCGGATTTTCGAGCCCTATTGGGCCATACATGACCACTGCGCCCAGAACTGCGAGTTTCTGATGGTGACGGAAGGGCGGTTGCGCACTCGCCTGGGGCGCCGGCGGTTTGAAACCGGACCGGGGGACGTGGCCCTGATTCCTCCGGGCAAGCGGCACCGGGACGAATTCGACCCGCAGCAGGTATTGAAGATCTTTATGGTATCATACCACTGGCAGGATGCCGCGCGCTACTTCAAGATGCTCCCGCATTGCGCCGGCATGCCGCTGAGCACCAACGCGCGGCACGAGGTCGAATCACTGGTGACGCGCATGCGCAGCCTGCTGCATTCCGGTACCCAGACGGACCGCTTGCTTTGCCGGGCCTGTCTGCTGAATCTGTTGTTGACGATTCTACACGACCAGATGCAACACAACACACAGGCTGGCGACCACACCCCGGGCGCCCGCCACCGGCACGCCCTGATGCTGAAGGCCCGTCACTACCTGGACAAGCACTACACCGAGGAAATTTCGCTGGAGCACATTGCCCGCACCTTGCAGATCAGCCCGTTTTATCTTTCACACCTGTTCAGCCAGGAAAATGATTTTTCCCTGATGGAGTATCTCACCAATCTGCGCATGCAAAAGGCCAAACTGCTGCTGCAAGGCGGGCGCCACAGCATCAAGGAAGCGGCTTACGCCGTGGGATACAACGACGGCAATTATTTCACCAAGGTTTTCCGGCGGCATTTCGGGTTCACCCCGCGCGACCTGCGTGACGCCAGCCGGGGTTCCGCCTGATCCTGACAGCGCGCAATAAAATACCCGAAATAGCAAAACCTTCCTCTTGCGCTTTCCTGCACATAGGCGCATGCTGCATGGCAATCAAAGCGCGCCGGCATCCGGCGGCGGCAGACTTCGATAAAAATCAACCGGAACCATGCCCAAAGCGGCGCGGCCCAACAGCAGGAGCAAATAATGAAAACCAACAAACTGGCAATTAACGGCGGCAAACCGGTCATTCAGAAGGGCCTGATCAAATCCTGGCCGCCGATCAGCGATCTCGACCGCAAACTGGTCATGGCCTCACTGGAAGGCGGCAAGCACGCCCACGGCCCCAACTGCAAGGCCTTCACCGAGGAATTCGCCGCCTGGAACGGCAATAAATTCGCGATCAACACCAACAGCGGCACGGCGGCGCTGCACATGGGCCTGGTGGCCTGCGGGCTGAATGCCGGCGACCATGTGCTGGTGCCGGCCTATTCCTGGAGCTCCAGCGCCACCTGCATTCTGCACAACAACTGCATCCCCGTCTTCGTGGACATTGATTTCGCCACGATCAACATCGACGTCAAGAAGATCGAGGCCGCCATCACCCCCAAGACCCGGGCCATCGTGGTCGTCCACCTGCACGGTCTGCCGGTCAACATGGATGCCGTGATGAAAATTGCGCGCAAACACAAGCTCTATGTGATTGAAGACGCCTGCCAGGCGCACGGCGCGCTGTTCAAGGGCCGCAAGACGGGCACGCTCGGCCATTGCGCCGCCTTCAGCTTCAACCAGAACAAGTGTCTGTGCGCCGGTGAAGGCGGCATGTTTGTCACCAATGACGAGGGCATGTATCACAAAGCGCGTTCGCTCTGGTCGTTCGGCGAGACGCGGTCGCCGGAAGAATCGCGTGATTATCACGCCTATGCCCTGGGCTGGATGTACCGCGGCAACGATCTGACCGCCGCCTTCGGCCGCGCGCAACTTTCCAAGATGGATCGTTACTTCAAGATTCAACGCGAGCATGCGGCCCTGCTGCTCGATCTGCTTAAAGGAACGCCGGCCTTGATCCTGCCGACCGAGCCCAAGGGTCATACACACAATTGGTACAATTTCACCAGCCGGATCGATATGCGCGCCGCCAAGTGGACGGGCGAGCCGTCCATGTTGCGCAACGCGGTCATGGCGGCGTTAAAGGCTGAAGGCGCCCAGGTGGGCGTCTGGCAGAACTTCATCCTGCCGCGCATGACGGTTTTCCAGGCCAAGAATGCCTACGGCAAAGGCTGCCCCTGGGATTGCCACCTGACCAAGCCGGTCAAGTACGATCCCGAAGCCTACCCCGTGGCCCAGCATCATACCGACACGCATTTCGGCATGACTAATCCCTTGCGTGCCCCCAACGGCAAGCAAGTCGTGCGGGCCACGGCCCGCGCGTTCCTCAAGGTGTTCAACAACCTTGACCAGCTGGACGTGGAACACATCAACGCCCTCAACCAAAAATAATCCAACGGATCGTGCCCGGCCACGCAACGCGCCCACGGCATTGCGTGGCGGCGGCACTCCGGAAGTATCAGGCATATGCAAGCCGGATTTGCTGAAATCGACATCACCCCGCCCATCGGCACGCGCAAGATCGGATGGCTGAAGGAAATCATCGGCACATGCGTGTTGGACCCTTTATTTGCCCGCGCGGCCGCCTTGGACGATGGCACGCAGCGCATCGGCTTCATCCAACTCGACCTGCTCAGCATCCGCTGGACCCAGGTCAACCGCATCCGTCAACGTATCAGCGCCGAACTGGATTTCCCCGGTGAAAACGTCATGATCGCGGCCACGCACAACCATGCCGGACCGGCCGTGGCCAATACCGGCGATGTGGCGCGGGACGAAACCTACATCGCACGACTGGAAGACCGCTGTGTTGCGGTTTTCGCCGACGCCCTGCGCGCCCTGGACAGCGCAGAATATGCATTAGGCAGCGCCATGGAGCCGGACCTGGCTTTCAACCGCCGTATGATCATGCGCGACGGCACGGTCATGACCCAGCGTAAGCTTTCCATTGAAGCCCTGGGCCTGGAGGGTCCGGCCGACCATGAGGTGGGCCTGCTGGCGGTGCGCGATAAAAACCACGCGTTAAAGGGCTGCATCGTCAACTTCACCTGCCACCCCGTGCACCACGGCGGCGAAGACGTTTTTTCCGCCGGATACCCGGGCGTGCTGGCCGCCCTCATGAAACAACGCGGCTGCCCCGCAACCTTATTCCTCAACGGCGCTTCCGGCAACATCATCTATCGCGACCCCTTAAAAGGCGTCAGCCACTCCAAGGAAACCATCGGTCG
>JAIVGW010000142.1 GCA_020201415.1 Lentisphaerota bacterium | reverse complement strand
CATCGGCGTCGAATGCGCAAGTCCAGCACTCCTCACCGCCACGGGCAAGGGTCAGTTTCGCCCGGCGCAGTTTTTTACCGCTGAGGAGCGCCGCGCGGGTCTCGGCGCTGAGCAGCGGCTCGCCTTTGCGGATCGCTGTCTCACCCTGCTCCTCCTGGTCAAACAGCAAAGGCCCTTCGACCAAAACGGCAAATTTTCCGCCTCCCGACAAGGCAACTTCACCGCCTTTGGCCTCCGACATGAACCAGAGCCACATTAAAAATTCACGCCCGGGGGCGCAATCGGCCCACTGTTCGTCGGCAAAGCCCAGCGCGGGCCATTGATCGGCCCGGCACTGCGCCTCTTGCCACGCGGCGGCCACCGGATCAACCTGGATCAGCTTGGACCCGGTGATCAGGCCGAAGTTGATCAAAAAAGCGTCGAACTGTTTCTCGGAAAGTGCCGTGACATAAAGGAATTTTTTTCGCGGATCGTAACAGAAATCAATGCCTTTAAGCTGTGGCGGCATTTGCGGCAAAAGGCGCTCGACCACCTGCTGCCTGATTTCACTTTTCTGCTGGCGGTTGATATAATCGCGGTGTTCGGCCTGCATCCAGGCCATTTCTTCGATGCGGCACTCGGCCCGCAGAAGCGATGCGGGAATTACGCGTTGCGCCTGGCAGAGAGTCAGACGCAAAAAACCGGAGGGCCAGGCCGTGGCCTCGCTGATATCACGATCCAGCAGGTGCCGGGGCCCAACCCATCCGTGCATTTCTTCTTCGCGCAGCTTATCTGTGCCGGTATTGTCGGCGAGCAACGTACATTACGAGATGGCCGAAAAATCGCAAGGGATGAGCTGCGGCGGTATTGGCGCGATGCACCAGATGGTGAAACGGATTGGCTTGCCGGAGGCTATTGACCGTCGGCTGGAGTTGCTTAAATTGCATCTGCCGTATCACGAGTCTGATCATGTTTTGAATATTGCCTATAATGTTTTGCTGGGTGGCGTGCGGCTGGAGGATATTGATTTAGGTCTAATGCGCCGGGGACCTGCATCGCCGGCCGGAGATAGCTTGCCGGGCGCTTGCGCCCGAGTCAATCTACCATAAGCGGCGACGTCCGGGATGGATTGTAGCAAGCTTGCTTGCGGAAAGCCAGCCTGGTGATGGTCCAACGTCTTGTTCTCCGGCGCAGCCGTAGGCAATACGTTGGAAGAAGTCAACGCACTCCTCCTTTATATTTCTGGGCACGCTCACGCCAGTAGCCCGGCCTTCGTTTCGCATGTGCCACAGCAACGACCAGGATGAAGCCAGGCTCGATGACGAAGATGATAGCGTAAGGAAACTTCGTCACGAGGCCGCGCCGAAAAGGTGCGTGTAGCACACGATAACAAAAAGGCATCGCCTCGATTCCATCGAGTTCCATTTCGACAGCCGTGCGAAAACGTCGACCGAGTCCGGTCTGGCATTCTTCGTAATACTCAACGGCGGCAAGAAACTCGGCACGGGCGTCAGGATCGAATGCGACACCGCTCATCCGAGAATCCGATCTGCATCCGCGAAGACATCGGCGGCCGGAACAGGTTGACGAATCCCGTCTTTGTACTCTGCGTACCGTTGTTCTGCCTCCGCTACCCATGCGGCATCGACGTCACTCAAAGCCTCGCCACCGAGTGAGCTCAGTAAACGGTCAGCAAGGAAAGCTCGCTCTTCCCGGGGAAGATTCAGCGCCTCCAGTTCCATTTTTTCAAGAATTGCACTCATTGTCTATCTCCTGTCTTACCACAGAAAGAATCTGCCATAAAATCATTCCTTTATCAAGTGCGAACGTGGTGCTCACCGTTTTCTGAAACCGCCGCGGTTTCAGAAATTATAAAACAGGGTCAGCCTTCCACATTCCACAGCGGCTTGCCCCTGCGCCGGGGACGCCGGCGGACAACGCGCAGGCGTTCCTGCTCGTCTGCGGGATAGAATCCGAGAGCCTTCTCCAGCAGATTTCTCAGCTCATTCAGAAAGGAGTATCTTGGATTGAAGCGATATAGTCGAGTTCTGCCCACCAGGCGGCTGGCCAAAACGCCCCCGGTCTCCAACTTATCCAGTTGCTTCTGGATGCCATACAGATCCGTGTCATAAAACCGGGCTATTTCACTTGCATAGCCTTCTTCGCGAGTGAGAATAAACATCAGACATCGCTCCACATTCACGATGAGATTTTCCGCGTAGGTGTAACCGGGGCTTGACAGCCAAAGCGCGGTTTTGTACTTTATGTACATAAAAAAGGAATATCACCATGACTACCATAAGCATAGCCCAAGCCCGGAACAATCTCGCGGAGACGATCAACCGCGTTTCCTATGGGGGCGAGCGCATTGTATTTGCTCGCCGGGGAAAGCCGGTTGCCGCTCTGGTATCCGCCGCAGATCTGGCCTTGCTGCAACGGATGGAAGACGCCGAGGACGTCCGCGCCGCCCACAAGGCGCTGCGGGAATACAAGCGAAACCCGGGCGCTTTCAAGCCCCTTGACGCATACCTTAATGAGCGAAAGGCGAAGGCATGAAGTACGCCGTTCACCTGGATTCCCGCACTTGGAAAGGGGTTGAACGGCTGCCGGATGAAGTCCGGGGGCGTATCATTCGGAAGCTGAAAGCCCTTGAAGACGATCCGCGCCCACCGGGCATCGAGAAGTTGACCGGACCGGAAAACCTTTACCGCGTCCGCGTGGGCAACTGGCGCATAGTGTATGCGATCCGCGACCGCGAGCTTATCGTGATCGTCATCCGCATAGGGCACCGCCGGGAGGTGTACCGCTGAAAAAGCAACCTCTTCGAAAACAGCGAAAAAAGGGTCAGAGAAGTCAAGTCTTTTCGTTATTTCAATCACCTTGTCTCTCATGGCGCGGAGTTTTGGACTGCTTTTCAACCGACATTTCTGACATCCTATCAATTGACTGCAATCCAATAAACACCGGAAATATTTCGGATAAATCCTGACCGCGACATGCCTCGCCCAATGTCTCTAAAAACATCTCGCAATCCGCATCATCCGACACAATCGGCTCACGCCGGTCGCCACGCACCATTATGGGACTTGTCCGCCATAGCCTTGTGCGAAGGCGGATAGAGCGCGCCAGAGTATTCTATCCGTAATTGTCTTGCCATGACGCCGTTAATCCCATATCCACTAATCCTCGTCCGGCGATTCCGCCGGAAATTCGTGCAAAATTCAGATTGTAATTATTTCAGCCTGCTACCAACTTGCGGGATGGGCGGGAAAACATCCATTTTTTCATTTCCAACTCCAGCGCTTTGCAACGGGCGGCGTCGTCGCGCAGTTTGGCAAAAGTGCCATAGAGGCCGAGGAAGGCTTGCCGGAAGGTGTCCAGCATTTCCATCCGCTCTTGAAAGCGGCCCACGGCGTCAACCGCCTCGGTCTTGGGTAATTTTAAGTTGCGGAAGGTAAAGGCATCGGCGTCGAATGCGCAAGTCCAGCACTCCTCACCGC
>JAIVGW010000141.1 GCA_020201415.1 Lentisphaerota bacterium | reverse complement strand
GGTTCGTTTATTGCAGTTTTTATCAGGAGCTTCAAATGAATCAGTCAGACAACCGGCCTAAACCAAATATTCTTCTGATAACGGATGATGAACACCGTTGTGATTTTTACGGTGGCGACCTGGTCAACCAACTGGCTACTCCGGCGTTGGATCGCCTTAAGCAAAAAGGTGTGACATTTCCCAATGCCATCACCAATTGTCCGGTCTGCATGCCGACCCGCTTCACATGGCTAAGCGGTCTCTATGGCAGCCAGTCCCCGGCCGGACCGCGCAACGCCAAGGACTGGCCGCTGGGCCATCCCACCGTGACGCAGGCCCTGCAGCGCGCCGGCTACCAGACGGCCATCATCGGCAAGCTGCATGCCTATCACGGCGGTTCCAGCAAAACCTATGCTCAGATGAAGGACGAGACGCATGCGCGGGGGTTCGACTATGTGTTCATGTCTTCCGGCGGCAGCGACTCTCCGAATTACAAAGAATATCTTAAAGGCAAGGGGCGGGGTAAGGACGTCGATGAAATCGCCAACTATATTCAGAAGAAATCAAAAATGACCGCCGATGTCAAGCAAGGCGGCGAGGCGCCCTCCAGCGTACCCGACGAGGACCGCTACGATGAATTCCTATGCCGCGAAGCCATCCGCTGGCTGGACACCTATGACTCGAAGCAGCCGTTTTTTCTGCATGCCTCGTTCTGCAAGCCGCATTTTCCTTTGGACCCACCTGAGCCCTATTTCAGTAAATACAGGCCTGAGGACATGCCGCCGCCCGTGGGGATTGATGATCCGGAGCGGATAAAATACTGGCAGCAAAGACGCGCCGTATATTGCGGCCTGGTGGAATACACCGACGCCTGCATCGGCAAACTGCTGGAATTCATCGAATCCCGGGGATTGATGGAAAATACCATCATCATCTTCAGCAGTGATCATGGCGACATGATGGGCGATCGTGATATGTATTTTAAAATGAAACCATTTGATGCCTCGGTGCGCACCCCCACTATTGTCTATGATCCGAACTCCAGACTGCCGGGTGGCACGGTTTTAAAAGACATGGTTGAAGCCGTGGATATTCCGGCCACCATCCTGGAAGCCGGCAGTGACGAGCATCTCCAGGAAGCCATGCCATGTTCGCCCGGCCGGTCGTTCCTGAAATATGCGCGCGGCGAAAAGGATGCGCACCGCCAATGGGCTTACTCCGAGCATGGAATATTGTGCGAACAAGGTGCCAGCACCTGGCGCCTGATCCGTACGCCGGAGTGGAAATATATTTATTCCCCGAACGGCGACATGCTGTTCAATTTGGTGGATGATCCGCTGGAAGCCGAAAACCTGGCCCATGACACGGCTCAACTGCCTCGTCTGCACCAGATGCGCGGCCTCATGATTCAACGCATGGGCTCTTTGCCCGTCCCGCCTGCGTCCTTGATCTGCGACACCGACCCGGACGAACCCAAGGCGCTCAATAGTCGCTTCTACAAGGGGATCCTGAATGAGGATGATGGCAAGGACAGGGCGTCCGGATTGTAAAAGCCGTTCATGGTTTTATCAGTGGCGATTAGCAGTAAATGAATCCAGTATCACCAGCCAGAAAGGAATTCCCAGTATTTCAGGCAGTCCGATCTTGCCGAAATCCTTCCAGGCCAGAACGGTTGATTTGTCCTTAAGCAACATGGCGCCGACCTGCTTTTCAAAACGCAGCACGCGGTCCTTCTGCAGGAGAAATCCGAACAGCAGCCCGGTAATCAGCCCCAGCAATTGCGGAGTTCATGTTCTACTTGGAAACATTTTGATTGACCGGCACAACGCCGGGAGTCGGGCTTGTGTTGAGGCTCAGCCTGCCCCCGGATGGGCTTGATGTTTACTTGATATCCATGATTTCCTGCCATTTTTCCCGGATATTGTCCGGAATCTCAATATTGATCTTATTCATTATCATGATGAATGCCAAATTTCCAATTATTTCATAATGCACTTAGCCTTAACCATACTTTCTTATAATCTAACCATGATTAAAAAAAATCAAACACAATAATTATTATTCAAGGGGGGAGGTAATTTCAAAAATCCGGACGCTTGTGACCCCGTCCCTGTGGGACGGCAGTGAAAACGCGCAAATAAAATCCATGTTAATCATAGTGAGTCATGGCTGTTGACATTATTATCGTGCTCGAAAACCAAAACTTCGCCGCTTTGGCAGTGCCTGGCGCGACACTTCGACACGTTTTTGAATACATAAGAGAACCTGCTATGGCTTTCTGCGTTCGATCATCAATCGTCAATCGGCAATTACTCTCGCCCCTTAGCCGTCTATAAGATGCAGGTCGCTGCTCCCAATCTAACGAACCCAGACCTGTCTGCGTGCGTCGCACAGGCAGACGACCCCTTCCCGGACTACGACACCGAACCGCCTGTGGTGAGCGTCGTCGAACCAGTGATGATGTATGCAAACGCCTGAGCGTTCGCGGCAGGATCGGTGTGCCTTTCCACCTAAGGCGGATCCGTTTTCGGCGGAAATACGGTGCAGAAAAGACGGTTCTCGCTTTATTTTGGACGCTCAGCGCCCGATTTTTCAGTCCAAACTTGACATTTCCACCCGGATTTTAAACGATACCAACCATCAAACGTGGAATTATATTATTTCTTATCAATTGAAACGTCTACTTATGAAGCCAACCACCCTCCTGACACTCGGCATTCTGTTCGCCCTTCACCCG
>JAIVGW010000384.1:4627-6254 GCA_020201415.1 Lentisphaerota bacterium | reverse complement strand
AACTACAATAGACAATGATAATAAAAAACTATCCGTGTCCGCGTCGGATAGTTTTTTAGGGTTGGATATCGGCGGGACGGGTGTTAAAGCCGGGGTTTTCGATACCGCCGGCCGGCAGTTGGGGTTTGCCCGGCGTGGATATCAGCCGATCAGCCCTGAAGAAGGCTGGGCGGAAATACCCATTGCGGAAATCTACCAGGCCACACGCCAGGCGGTGCGCGAGGCCGTGGGGCTGGCCGGTTGCCAGCCGCGGGCCATCTCCATTTCTTCGCAAGGGCAGACCTTTGTCGCCCTGGATGATCATGATCAGCCCCTGTACCCGGCCATACTCTGGTATGACAGGCGTGGCTGTGATTATACCGGCCCTTTGGAAAATACTTTTGCGGAATGTCAGGCTGGAATTCCGCAGGTGGCGCCCTTCGCCACCGTGACTAAAATTCAATGGCTTAAGGACCATCATCCTGACCTGTCTGCCCGGGTGCGCCGCTATCTGCTGTTGCCGGATTACTTTGCCTACCGCCTGACCGGGAATGCAGTTGTGGACTGTAATACAGCCGGGTCCACGGGCTTGTGTTCGCGTCTGGCGGCCGATTTCAGTTTGCCGGCGTTGGCGGGCTGCGGTATCCGCCGGGAGCAGATGTCCTGCGTGGCGCCCCCCGGTATCGGCGTGGGCGCAATTAACCCGGAAGTTGCCCGTGAGTGGGGTTTGTCAGCGGAAACACTTTTTGTGGTCGGCACCAATGATCAATATGCCGGCGCACTGGGTGCCGGAAATTGCCGGCCCGGCATAGTCAGTGTGGCTTTTGGCTCCTGTTTGGCCCTGCTGACCCTGTCGGAAAAGTCGGTGCCCGAGTTTCCAGGGATTTTCAGCGGGTCTTTTCCCGTGACCGCTTACCGGTATGTCCTGGCGTTTCTCAAGGCTTCCGGCCTGCTGTTGGACTGGTATCGGCGCGAAATGGCTGGAGGTATGAGTTTTGATCAATTGAATCAGTTGGCGGCGGGTGTGCCGCCGGGCAGCCACGGCCTGACGGTGGTGCCGCATTTTGACGGGCGCATCTCACCGCGCCCGGATGCCGCCATGCGCGGAGCGATCATGCATCTGACATTGCAACATACCAGCGTCGATGTCTATCGGGGCATCCTGGAAGCTCTGGCATTCGGTCTGCGGGAAAATCTGGAGTATCTGGAGACGGCTGGATATGCCGCCGCAACCGTGCGGGCCATCGGCGGCGGCGCACGCAATGATTTATGGATGCAGATGCAGGCTGATGTTGCCGGCAAACTGATTGAGCGGCCGGTGGTAACGGAAGCCGCGGTATTAGGCGCCGCCATGCTGGCCATGGCGGGTGCGGATGCCCGGTCTTCCTTGGCCGCAATCAGCGCGCGCCTGTATCAGCCGGCAAAAGTCTTCCACCCTGATCTGCAGCTTGCCCGTGCCTATCAGGCTGCCTATCACCGCTACCAGGCAGTGTGCCCGCCGCCGACTGATGGGATTTCCGTTTGAAATCTGACGTCGCGTTTTTTATTACGAATTTCTTGCCTGTCAGGCAAATGTTTTGTAGCATGCCCAAATACATGCATAGGATGGCGAGTTTGGGTTGAGGGCCGGAATGCCGCGCCGTTGCAG
>JAIVGW010000384.1:0-4529 GCA_020201415.1 Lentisphaerota bacterium | reverse complement strand
GTTCGTGATGATGGCCGTTATTATTTCATTATGGAATATATTTCCGGTTATTCCGTGGGCCAGTGGATTGTGCGGCGGGGCTGTTTGTCGGAGCGCGATGCGCTGGTGGTGGTTCACAGTGTGGCCGCCGCGCTGGCCTATGCCTGGAAAAAATCAGGTATCGTGCATTGCGACCTCAAGCCCGACAACATTATGGTTGATGGTGATGGCACGATTAAAATCACCGATTTGGGCCTGGCCCAGGTGGTCCACACTATCGCGCACGGCGCGGCGGAAGACGATGGCTTCGTCACGGGCACACCGAATTACATGTCGCCCGAGCAGATGCACGGCGGCCGGAAGCTTGATTGCCGCAGCGATATTTATGCTCTGGGCATGACTTTTTATCACATGGTTACCGGGCGTCTGCCATATGACGACAAGTCTCCGGCGGAAGTCATGCGCAGGCAGATGGACGATGTCCTGGAACCGCCCCAGCTTTTCAACAAGGAACTTTCCGATGCTACAGCGCATCTGGTGGCGCGGATGACGGCCAAAAATCTGGATGATCGCATCCAAAACTGGGACGAAGTGCTAGCCGAGGTTGCGGCCGTGGAAAAACAGGCTGCGTCCAATGTCCCGGTGCCGGCGCCCGCGCTCGTGCCTCCGCCGCCTGCGAGTAATGCGGCTGCGGATGAGGCCATGGGGCAATGCCTGCATTGCACCGCGCCGGTACGCCTGACCGCCCGCTTTTGTCCCCGTTGCGGTAAACCCGGCAATGTACCGGGCGCGGCCAAAGTGCAATTGCGGGTCAAACCCCTTCCGGAACTGCGGGCCGCACGGCCGCCTCACCAACGTATGGCGCCGGCATCCTTCGCACGTCCATCCGTTACCCGGCGGCGGCGGAGTTTCTTTTCATGGGTAATGGACGCTCTGTGCTTGCTGCTTTCCTTATGTCTGTTGGGATTCATCGGTTTTTATTTTTACAATAAAAGTCAAGGGGAAGACATCATTATTCCCCTGCGCGCCAATATTCAGCGGGTGGTAACGGAGCAGTGGCTGAGGTTGCGCTCTCGCTTTCTGCCTGCAGGGACTGAAAATGAGCCTTCCTCCTCCTCTTCCTCCTCTTCCTTATCTTCTTCTTTGCCGGCTTTACATGGGAGGGTATCCACGCCCTTGTCTGAACCGGCGCGCCGGGAATATCCCGCGCCGGCATTGCGTGAACCGCCGCCGGTGGTGGAGTATGATGTTCCCCCGGAACTGGTGGAAAGCATGCCGGAGGAGCGCCCCGACTATGAGAATCTGCTGGCGCTATGCCGCGCTGATGTTCCCCAACCCGGCGAGCAACTGGTGGTGGCATTGCTTCATCATGCCCAGGACCGTTCCGGCGTACTGCGGGAGATCACCAAAGACGGCATTATGCTGGAGATGGAATTTGGGGTGATCAACCTGCCGTTTGATGTCATGACGCCGGAATATCGGCTGCGGTTTTTTCCCGAACAGCGCGCGCAGCTCATGCTGAGGCAACAACGCTAGCCTGAATAAAGCCGGCTGGGTGTGCGCGTCAGTCGCCTACCACCTGCGGCGCACGGCGATTCCCGCCTGTTGCAGGTCCTGTTTGATGCCGGCAATCGTGTAATCGCCGGTGTGGATCATGCCTGCGATAATCGCGGCATCGGCGCCGCCCTCGCGGAAGACCTGGACCAGGTGTTGTGGATGCCCGGCGCCGCCGGAAGCCACCACGGGGATATCGACGGCGTCGGCAATCATGCGGGTGATCTTTAACTCATAGCCGGCGCGGGTGCCGTCCGCATCCACGGAGTTGACCACGATTTCGCCGGCGCCCAGATCCGCCACCTGCCGGGCCCATTCCAGCGCATCCAGTCCCGGGCGTTCGCGGAAGCCGCGAATGGTCACTTCGTAGCCGCTGGGAAAACGCGGATCGTCGGGGACGGCGACCGGATCCATGCCCAGCACCATGCATTGTGCGCCGAACGCGCGCGCCCCCCGGGTGATGATTTCCGGTTGCAGCACGGCCAGGGAGTTGACTGAAATCTTTTCCGCGCCGGCCAGCAACACGCGTTCCATGTCGGCCAGTCCGCCAATTCCGCCGCCCACGGCGAAAGGGATGTGGATGGCGCGCGCCACGGCCTGTACCATGGCGATGTCAATCGGGCGGCCTTCAGCGGATGCAGTGATGTCATAAAACACCAGTTCATCGCAGCCGCCGTCGCTGTAGGCGGCCGCCATTTCCACCGGGTCGCCCAGGACCACGTTGTTCTTAAACTTGACACCCTTGGTGACTTTACCGGACCGGACGTCCAGGCAGGGAATGATACGTTTGGTCAGCATGATTTGTCTTTAAGCTATGCGTGGCGGAAAACGAGCGCCTTAACTAATCCCATGCCCAATGACCGCCGCATGGTCAGACTGTTTTATATCTATTTAGCCAGCCTAAGGAAAGCATTTTTGACGGGATAACAGGATAATGCTTGTTTTTTTATGATCGCATGGCCTGCTTGCTTGACTTTCAGTGGACGGCATGCCAGATTCTTTATGAAAATATGCTTGCCTGTGTTCGCTGAACGGACGGGGTTTGTGCCGATGATCAAATTGCGTGGGTGAAAATTATGCGATCAAAACTTTTAACTATGCCTGTGGGCTGTGCCGCCGGCGCTTGCCTTGCAGGAAATCGGCGGATGCACTCTGGTCGATAATGCCGGTAACGATGGTGACAGCTTCAGGGTGCGCACGCCCGAGGATGGGGAGCATGTGGCACGCCTTTACTATGTGGACTGTCCGGAAACTACCGTCGGCACGCCGGCTGACGCCGCTCGGGTGCGGGACCAGACGGCTTGGTTCGGCCTGCCCTCACATGCGGAAACCGTGGCCTTCGGGCGGCAGGCGGCGGCCCGTACCCGGGCGCTTTTGCCGGAGCCTTTTACCATCCACACCTCCTTTGCCGCCGCGGGCGGCCGCGGCAGGGACGGCCGCATCTATGCGTTTGTCGTGACGGCGGACGGCCGGGATTTGGCGGAAATTCTGGTTAAGGAGGGCCTGGCACGGGTGTTTGGGGTGCGCCGGGAAACACCGGCTGGGGTTCATCGTGATGAAGCGGTGGAGCGGCTGCGCGATCTTGAACTGGCGGCGGCGCTGGAACGGCGCGGGGCCTGGTCCCGCAGCGATCCCGAGCGCCTGGTTGCATTGCGGGCCGAAGAGCGGGCCGCGGCACTGCAGCTCCAGGGAGTGCGGGCGGAGGTGCGGGCGGCATCCGCGCCGGTTGAGCCACCCGATCTGAACACCGCATCCCTGGAGGAGTTGATGCTGCTGCCGGGGATTGGCGCAGTACGCGCCCAGGCGATCATCGATAAGCGGCCGTATCGCCAGTTCGACGATCTTTTACAGGTTGATGGCATTGGCCGGGTCACCTTGGAGATGCTGCGTGAACAGGCGCGGTTGAAGTAATGTAAGGCTTATGCAATCCGTTTAAGACGTCAGCCCGTTGCCGTCATGCCGGCCTTTAAATCAGGCCGATCCGGTTTGACCGTCCCAGTCGGCGAAATTGCGCAGTAATTGCAGGCCGATGCGGCCGGATTTTTCCGGGTGAAACTGCAAGGCCGCCAGGTTGGCCTGGCCGGCGGCCGCGGCAAAGGTGATTCCGGCATAATCGGTCTGTCCCAGCAGGATTTCCGGCCGGCCCGGCTGCATGTAATAACTGTGCACGAAATAAAATTCGCTGTCCTGCTCGATGTTCCGGCACAGCGGGTGCGGCCGGCTCCAATGGACGGCGTTCCAGCCGATTTGCGGCACCTTGTCGCGCCGGTCAAGCGGTTGGAATTTTCGCACCGTGCCGGGCAGCAAGCCCAATCCCTGAACACCGCCGTCTTCTTCCAGAAGCTCGAACACAATCTGGGCGCCCAGGCAGATTCCCAGGAAAGGTGTGCCGCGGTTCACCGCCTCCCGAACCGCAGCGGCGATACCCTGTTCCTGAATATTGCGCATGGCGGCGCCGGCGGTGCCCACGCCTGGGAAGACAATGCGGTCGGCTTCCAGGATATCCCGGCTGTCGCGGGTGATCCGGGCGGGGATGTCGAGGGACGCAAAGGCCAGTTGCACACTGGTGAGGTTGCCGGCGCGATAATCGATGATTGTCAACATTTTTGCAGAAAATTCACGGCGTTTTTGAAAATTTTAAGCCCATCGCCATGTTCCGGCAGCTTGCCGTCCAATTTGTGCCGCAGCCACTGCGGATGATTCTCCGGGAATAAAAATGCTTCCGGATGCGGCATCAATCCGAATACACGGCCGTTGGGGGTGCATAATCCGGCGATGGCTTTCTGGGATCCGTTGGGATTGTGCGGGAATTTCATGGTCGGCCGGCCGGACCGGGGGTCGACATAACGGCAGGGAATGCAATGACGGCGTTCGAGATCGGTCAGTAGGCTTCGATCGGGAGTGAAAAAGCGTCCTTCAGCATGCCGGATGGGCATGTCCATGGTTTCCAGTCCGCGGGTGAAAACGCATTTGCTCCCGGGATCAAACTTCAAGGT
>JAIVGW010000383.1:5384-9583 GCA_020201415.1 Lentisphaerota bacterium | reverse complement strand
GCACTGGATGTCGGGCACCGCGCCCGCGCCATGCCTTCGCAACTTTCCGGAGGTGAACAGCAGCGTGTGTCCATCGCGCGGGCGCTCGTCAACCACCCGCCTGTGATCCTTGCTGACGAACCCACTGCGCCTCTTGATAGTGTCCGCGCGCTGGCCGTGATCCGCATTCTCAACCAAATGGCGCGTCAATACGAGACGGCCATCGTCGTTGTTACGCACGACGAGAAGATCATCCCGACCTTCAAGCGTATCTACCACATCCGTGACGGCCGCACTGACGAAGAGGCCGGCGAAGGAAGGGTATTCGAATGAGAGCGAAACGTTCGGTTACGATAGACTCAATGGGCGTGTTGGCAACCTTCCACCACGCGATGGGACCGGTTTGCGCCATGCTACTGCTGGCCGGTTGCGCAACGGGGCCGGTCTTCAAAACACCGGTTCTGCCCGTGGACTCCGGTTACACGGGTGCGACTTTTCCGCTACTCTTATCCGCCACCGCTACAGGCGTTGTGCAACGGATTGCCGAAGGTGTTCCGGTTGAATCGCGCTGGTGGCAAGCATTCGGGTCGCCGAAGCTTGACGCGCTGATCGAAGAGGGTTTGCGAGCCAGCCCCACATTGGAAGCGGCGGAGTCCACCTTGCGTCAAGCCCGCCACGCCTACGAGGCGCGGGCGGGCTCCACACAATATCCTCAGGCGAATGCCAACTTGAGCGGAGGACGCAAATCCGTCAACAACGCCGCCATGGGACAGCCGGGCGGCGAAAACACCTTCAATATTTACGGTGCCTCGGTCAATGTGCGTTATGACTTCGATCTTTTCCGTGGCAATCGACGGGCGCTCGAAGCCCTTGCCGCGCAAGCCGATTACAGACGTTTTCAACTCGAAGGTGCCCGCCTGACCTTGGCGGCCAACATTATAGCCACGGCCTTCGCTCAAGCACGCCTGTCCGCGCAGATTGAGCTCACGGAGCGGATTCTGAACGCCCAGAGGGAACAACTTGCCTTAACGCGCCGCCGCGTCGAACTGGGTTCCGCAGCGGACGTCGACGTGCTGGCGCTTCAAACACAGATGGAACAGACTCGCGCAGGCATTCCGGCGCTGCGCAATGGCCGTGATCAGGCAAGCCATCTGCTGGCCATGCTGATCGGTCAGACCCCGTCCGCGACGAACGTTCCCCAGTTCACGCTAACGGATTTCACATTGCCGCCAGAACTGCCCTTACAAGTGCCGTCCGAATTGGCACGGCGTGGCCGTATCCAAACTCTATCCACAGATAGCGCTCAGTGCCGACGTCGGGGCTCAGGCACTTACCATGGACAAATTGTTCAATCCCGGTTCTTTGATCTGGAGTCTGGGCGGGCAATTGGCGCAACCCCTCTTCAACCGGGGGCTCCGCGCCGAGGCTCGTGCCGCCGAAGCCGGTTTTGACGCTGCGTCAGCCCACTATCGGGAAACCGTCTTACAGGCATTCCGCGACGTCGCCGATGTATTGCGTGGGCTCGACCACAATGCGCACGCATTGATGGCGACAACGGCCGCCGCCATTTCGGCCCGGAAAACGCTCGAACTCGTGCAGAAACGGTATGCCATGGGCGCGGCCAACTATCTCGAAGTGCTGACGGCGCAGCAGGTGGTAGAGTCGATTCGCATGGATCTGTGCGCCACGCAAGCACAACGACTGATCGATACCGTTACGTTCTACTCTGCCATGGGAGGTGGATGGATGGATGAAGACGAAACAGGGAAGGAGTAACATGACAAGGTGTCTTTGTGTAGCAGTGTGGGCCGCATTGATCGTGACAACAAAAGCAACAGGAGAGCAGAAAATGAAGAACGTACTGACAGACATTCCGTACACGGAAGGGCAGATGGGGAAGCGTCAACTTGTTGACGAAAAACACCTATTGGTCATGCAGGTTGCTCTCAAACCTGATCAAAAGGTGCCGGAACACAGAGCCAATTCGAATGTGCATTTACTTGTGGTGGAAGGCCAGATTACGTTGACATTGGCCGGTAAGGACTTGGTCGCTGCCAAGGGGGCGCTCGTTCCGGTAGCATTCAAGACCCTCATGAGTATCCGTAATGCATCGACCGACAACACCTCATTTCTAATTCTCAAGACTCCGAATCCGAGCGAAATGGAACCTTGAGAGCTAACCATAATGACCCCACAGTCAACACATCGAAAGGTGGTCTCCGGCCCTGCGATCTCTGAATGGAATCATAGCGGTCAAGCCGGCCTTTCCTGAGCAGTCCCGGTGGTAGATGGGTCGCGTCGTTGGCAGTGAAAGTGTTCGGTCAGGCGGTGCTGGAGGTTGATGGTGATTTTTAAGTATTATGGTCGTGGGAAACAGCCCGTTGCTTGAGACTGGTTATGTTGCCGGCGCATAGCGCTTCTTTATCTTCGCGCTTTAACGCTTGATTTGTGCTTGGGTACATTCAACCTTTTGCCTGATGCAATGTGTCCACAAGCATCAATTTGAGAGTCCTCTTTCCAGCCGTGGTTTTGAAATAATCTTCACGCCGCCGGGCATCGTCTTCAGACAGGTAATATTCGCAGAAGATTAGCTGAAAAGGAAGACGAGGTGCTGTGGCAGCGGACTGACCATGAAAATGTTCCGTAAGGCGGCGTTTAAGATCGGTTGTATAGCCGATATAGAATTGGTGATCTTTCTGGCTGAGCAGGACATACACACAATATTTGAGTTTGGCTGGCATGTGCAAGACCATAATATGGGAGCGGCTAAAAGACAACTTTGTTTCTCGCCTGGGAAAAAGAAAAAACATGGGGGCGTGTGAAGTAGAGCCTTCGGCACACTTCACAGCCATGCAGCGTGCTTCGCTCTGCTGCATGGCTCCTCGGGCAGGGCTCGAACCTGCAACCTAGTGGTTAACAGCCACCCGCTCTACCATTGAGCTACCGAGGAATTAGCTGAAAGTGTGGTAAATTATGCCAGACCATTCCGGCATGTCAAGAGCAAAGGCTGACCATTCCAGTTTTTATAGCAATCCCGGCATGATTGCCTGGCGTGAGTCAATTTTGCTTGTCTTTTTTGACAATTACGGCAAAATTGCAAATAAACTCAACTCAACTGCAAGCAATTGGCTGTTGTCAAATCCTTGCAACCGGACGGAAAGAAAGGATCGTACATGGCAATTGAAGTTAAATACTATGGCGCGGCGCAAAATGTGACGGGATCCTGCACTTTCATCTCGACGGGCAAGGCCCGTTTTATTGTGGATTGCGGCATGTTCCAGGAACGCAGTATGAAGCAGCGCAACTGGGAGCCTTTGCCGGAAGACCTGGGAGCGGTGGACGCGTTGGTGTTGACACATGCCCATCTGGATCATTGCGGCCGGTTGCCGCGCCTGGTGAAGGATGGTTTCAATAGCCCGGTCTATTGCACCCCGGCCACCAGGGAAATTGCGGAAATCGTCATGAAGGATTCCGCCCATATTCAGGAAGAAGATATCAAGTTCAAGCAGAAACGCCATGAACGCCAGGGACGCACCAGCCCCTATCCCTATGAGCCGCTTTACAACAGTGATGATGCCGAACAGGCCGTCGGCCTGCTGCGGGAGGCCCCCTATCATGAGCCGGTCGAAATTGCCCCGGGGGTTAAGGTAACTTTTTACGAGGCGGGGCATATTTTCGGCTCGACCTTCCTGCATATCAACATGACTGATGCGGAAGGGCAGGAGCACAGCATGCTGTTTTCCGGTGATCTGGGGCGTAAAAACCTTCCGATCCAGCGCGATCCCGACCCGGCGGTGGCGGCTGATTATTTGCAACTCGAAGCCACTTACGGTAACCGGGTACACGGCGCCACCGCCGACATCCCCAATGAACTCGCGGAGGTGATCAACGACACTGTGGAGCGCGGCGGAAATATCGTCATTCCCAGTTTTGCCATTGAGCGCTCCCAGGAACTGCTCTATTACCTGGGCCAGTTGCTGCGCGCGGACCGCGTCCCGCACTTGCAGATATTTCTCGACAGCCCCATGGCCATCAAGGTGACCGAGGTGTTCAAAAGCCATCCCGACCTTTTCGACCGCAAAACCAAAAAGCTGCTTGACGGGGACGGATTCATGTCGCTCTTCCCCAGCCTGCACCTGACCCGCACGGTCGATGAGTCCAAATCCATCAACCGCATTCACGGCTCGGCCATCATCATTGCCGGGTCGGGCATGTGCACC